>JAQUUS010000110.1 GCA_028693775.1 Alphaproteobacteria bacterium
GCACGTTCGTGGGCCATTCGGTGATCGAAAGCGGCGCCGACAAGGGTGACGGCGAGGCATTCCGCAAAATGCACGGCGTTTCGGAGCAAACGCCGCTGCTGACCGTTCTGCCCGGCAGCCGAACGAGCGAGATCGACCGGCTTTTGCCCATCTTCGGCGAAACGGTCAGGCTTTTGCAGGGCAAGCATCCCGACCTGAGGCTTGTCGTGCCGACGGTTGCGCATCTGAAAGACCGCGTGAGGCAGGAAACCTCGGCGTGGGGCGTTCCTGTCGCCATTGTCGAAAGCGAACAGGATAAATACGACGCGTTCGCCGCCTCCGACGCGGCGCTGGCGTGCTCGGGAACCGTGGCGCTCGAACTGGCGCTGGCAAGGCTTCCCGCCGTAATCGCCTACAAGCTCAACGCGCTGACGGTTTTTCTGTTCCGGCATCTGATCCGCGTGAAATACGTCAACCTCGTCAACATCATGCATGACGAAATGGCCGTGCCCGAATTATTGCAGAGCGACTGCACGCCCGCAAAGCTGGCCGACGCGATCGAGACTCTTTTAAGCGACAAGGCGGCGCGCAAAAAACAAATCGCCAGGCTCGAAACCGCCGCCAAATGGCTCTCGTGCGGCGCGCAACTCCCGTCCGAATGCGCGGCGGAAGCCGTTCTCAGCGCGGTCGCGCCGCCGGTCGTGTTGCAGGTTTTGCCCGCGCTCGTGACGGGCGGGGTTGAGCGCGGAACGGTCGAAACGGCTGCGGCGCTGGTCAAGGCGGGCTTTCGCGCCATCGTAGCGTCGGAAGGCGGGCCCATGGCCGCGCAGATCGAAGCTGCGGGCGGCATGCACATTACGCTGCCGCTGGCGTCGAAGAATCCTCTCACGATCCTCATGAACGCCCGCCGCCTGAGCAAAATCATCCGCGAGCACAAGGTGGATATCGTTCATGCGCGCAGCCGCGCCCCGGCATGGAGCGCATGGCTCGCCGCGAAAGAAACGGGCGCGCTGTTCGTGACGACCTTCCACAACGCCTATGGCGCGAAATCGGCGCTCAAGCGGCGGTACAATTCGGCGATGGCAAAAGGCCGCCGCATTATCGCTATTTCGGATTTCGTTGCGGATTACGCAAAACGCACCTACGGCGTTTCGAAAGACATCCTGACCGTCGTTCCGCGCGGCGTGGACATCGACACGTTCGCGCCGGACAAAGTGGAGCCCGGACGCGTGGCCGCCTTGCGCAAGGCATGGGACCTCGAAGGCCCCGGCTTTGCGATCCTTCTGCCCGGGCGCTTCTCGCGCTGGAAAGGCCACAGCGTTTTGATCGAAGCGCTTAAGCAAATGGACCGGCGCGACGTCGTGTGCGTGTTTGCGGGCGGCGGCAAGGACAGCGCCTATGGCCATGAACTCGCCGCCGAGATCGCCGAAAAAGGCCTGAAAAACAACGTCCGAATCGTCGACGCCTGCGACGACATGCCCGCCGCCTACCTCGCGGCCGACGTTGTGGTTGTCCCGTCCACGCGGCCCGAAGGCTTCGGCAGGGTCGTGATCGAGGCGCAAGCCATGGGCGTGCCGGTTGTGGCCTCCGGTCACGGCGGGGCAAAAGAGACTGTGATTCAAAGCAAAACGGGCTGGCTGACGCCTCCGGGCGACGCCAGGGCGCTCGCGCAGGCGCTCGAGACCGTACTGGCCCTCCCGGCGGCGGAGCGACAGACCTATGCCGTGCGGGCTCGCGCACATATCCGTGACCATTTTACAACAGCCTCCACAACTTCAAAAACGCTCGAAATTTACCGGGACTTATTGCAAAACCGTGCTAAATAACCTCCCTTCCGCGCCCGACGGACGGCGGAAATATTTAAGGAGATTTGAAAGATGTCCGACCCCCTGAGCTTGGGCCACATCGCCGAAATGATGAGCGAGCTGCGGGCCTACCAAAAACGAACGGTCGTCGTGAAAATCGGCGGCAACTCGATTGCCGAAGACGATCTGTTTCTTTCGAAAATCGCAAGGCAGGTTCTGTTCCTCAACACGAACGGCGTGCGCGTTATTCTGATTCACGGCGGCGGTCCGCAGATCGACACCGCGCTGGCCGACAAGAACATCGAAACCGAAAAAGACGACGCAGGCCGCCGCATCACCTCGCCCAAGGCCATGCGCATCGTGGCGCGCGTGATGAAGGAGATCAACAAGCAGGTCGTCAACTCGCTGATCGAAGCCGGATGCCCCAAGGACAAAATCTTCGCGGCATTCAGGCAAAAACATCCGGTGGTCGAAGCCGACAGCCTCGATCCGTCGAACCCCAAAGGCAATTGCAGCGGCTTTCCGTCCGATGTCAAAACGTCGATTTTGGAGCGCGCGCTGCGCGAGGGCAAGATCGTCGTTTTGCACTCGATGGGCATCGGCGCCGACGGCAAGCAAATCTACAACGTCAACGGCGACGACTATGCCGCCATCGTTGCGCGGCACATGCGCGCCAAGCGCCTGATCCTCGTGACCAACGTGTCGGGCGTGCTCGACCGCAACCGCGAACGCATTGCCGTGATCGATCCGCTCACAGCCAAGCAGCTGATGGAAGACGGCGTCATTACAGGCGGCATGGTGCCCAAGGTCGAAAGCGCGCTGGTTATCGTCCGGCAGGGAGTCGGCGGCGTCGCGATCATCGACGGATTCCGCCCGTGGGCCATTCTGGGCGAGCTGCTGACGCATCAGGGCCGTGGCACGCTTTTCCGCGCGCGGATCTAAAAACCTTGGACCGCCCCTGCCCGCGATGATATAGTCGGCGCGTTCTTTTTCTTTCGCGAAAGCTTTGTCATGCGCGTCCGCGTCTACAGCCCCGCCAAATCCGCCGCCCAGTCCGGAAGAGCCCGCTCAGGCCAATGGTTCGTCGAACCCGAAGGCGAAAGCCCCCGCGTGCGCGAGCCCATCATGGGCTGGATGAGCGCGGCCGATTCGTATTCGTCGCTGAAAGGAAAGCTGAAGTTTCCGTCCGCCGAAGACGCGATTGCGTTTGTGCGCGGCAAGGGCTGGGAGGTTATCCTGACCGACCCCGCCCAGCCCCGGCCCGACCCCAAGAGCTATATGGACAATTTCCGCCCCGTCCGCCCGGAAGACGAAGAACTCCCCATCCGGTCCTAAAAAAGCGCCGGCGCGCCCGGTTCGGCACGGAGATTGCAAGGATCCCTTGCAAGAGCTCCTCGATTTACTCCCTCTACCGAACGTGATACCCTTTAAGCGCCTTCCGGAAAAAAGCCCATGTCTCTCGTTTCCTCATCGATGAATCTTATTGCGCCGCTCGCCGCCTACAGGGCCTCCGCCGCGCACGTCAAAAACGAAACCTCGGACGACGCCGTCGCCATTGGAAATCTGGACGAGCAATCGACTGTCATCAGCATCAGCGACGCCGGGGAAGAAGCTTCCGAGGCCGTTTCGAAAACCTTCACGACCACAACGGGCGGAGCCGTTACGCTCTCCAAATCGTTCACCAACGTCGTCAGCGCCGTCTCGGCGACGTTCCAGCTGTTCGACTCCGTCGGCACCGTCCTCGCCTCGAACGCGACCGACGCGACCGACGCGCAAAAAGCCGCATACAACGAATGGGTCGACGGCTCCCTCTATATCGAAGCGGGAACCTACACGGCCACGGCCACGCCCGGAAACGGCGCATCGCTGTCGATCGAGTCTTACGAACAGCAAGGCACGAGCCTTGAGGTCAAAAGCACCCTGACAGGCGGCAATCCGTCCGAGTATTACAGCTTCTCCCTTTCGGGAACGACCGTCAAACTCGACCTCACCTCCACCGGCAAATCCGACATGCGCGTCGTTCTTTATAACGACAACGGCGCCGTCGTTGCGGACAGCGCCGGAAACGCCTACCAAAAAGCCAAGTATGTCGAGATGATCTCGGCGTCGGGGCTCAACGCGTCGTCGGGCGATTATGTCGTCGAAATCACCTACGCAAACGGCGCCGACGAAACCGCCGACATCGACTACACAATGACCCTCTATTCGGGCAACACCTACTCCGTGGTCTATAAAACAGCCGCCGAAGCCCAGCCGTATGACAACTCCGCCTCCGGATCCGTCACCGCCGACAGCGATGCCGAGCTCTATACCAACACTGCCTATAACAAAATAGTCACGTCGGCGGGCAAGGCCATCAACGTGGGCTGGCTCAAGCAGAACGAGTCGATGCTCGATATCTACAGTATGCTGACCAGCGCCGACAGCACCGACTACTACAAATTCACCTTTCAGGAAGGCGAAAGCCTGAAGCTGGACTTCAACGAAAACACGACGGCGGACGAATCCGCCCTGCGGGTTCAGTTGCTGGACATCACGGGAACCAACGTCATCGCCGACAGCGAAGGAACCGCCGACCAGCGCGCCGCCTACGCCAAGCTGACCTCGGCATCCGGGCTCGAAGCCGATACCGGCACATACGTTATCAAGGTCACCTATGCGGACGGCGCCGAAAAAACCGACAGCGCCTACGAAATCGGGATCTATTCCGGATCGACCTACGTCGCACAGTACAAAACGACCGCCTCGGCCCAAACCTACGCCAACGCGATCCTTGCGGGGGAAATGAGCGAAACCTCGACCAACGTTTCGCTGGCCTCGGTCCTGAGCGGCGACACGGACGCCTGGACCGAAAGCCTCATGACGGCGCTCAAGTTGCTGGGCTGACGGATCAGCCCTTGGCGGCCTTGGCGACCATATCGTCGATCAGCCACCCCTGAAAAATGGAAATGCCGGTCTCGCGCCCAAGCTCAAGCGCGCGGGGATTGTCGCAACGGAAGAAAACGACCTTGTCGGCAGGCACGCGCTCGAATTCCTTGCGAACGACCGGATCGATAAATTGCGAAACGGCGTCCTTCGAAACGTTCACCTTGACGCGGTCGACCGGGAACCTCGTGAGATTGAAATAGGGAATCATGTTCGGCAAGACGCTGTCGACCGTGACACGGAACCCCTCGCGGCGCAGAACCTCCATGGCGCTGAGCGTCAACGAGAAATCCTGAAACAAATCGCCGCAATGAAGCTCGAACCCCACCAGATGGCGCTGATGGCGCGGAACGACACGCACGAACTGGGCGAAGGTCGAGCCCATGATCGAGGCGATGGAAAGATTGAGGTTGATGGTCCGCCCCTCGACGGAGGCATAGGACTCCGTCATTTCGCTCAGAAGCTTCTGGTCGAGAAGCGAGCAGATGGCGAAAAAATAGTGTTCGGATCCAACGATATCGAGCTTCGGAAAATGCTCGCGGCGGAATTCCTCAAAGCTGATAAAATACTCCTCGGCTACAGGCGTCCATGTCCCGCCGCCGTCGCGGTAGATCGACTGCGAGCGGCCGAAACGGCGAACGTCCATGTCGCCGATGAGCCGCTCGATCTGCTCGATGTTTTTCGCCGTCAGGCGACCCGTCGTTTCGTCGATCCTGCCGATGATGCTGCCATCCATGGTCTTGGTGCGCACTTCTTCGACATAGGCGTTGGTCCGCTCGCGCAAAAGCGCGTAGTTCTCGGGCATTCTGTAGGTTTGCAAAAACGTCGCCGCGCTGTCCTCATAGGGCTCCAGCGCCGCCTCGATCGCGCGCGTCGACATCAGCCGCGCCTCGCCCGGATTTTCCCACACGAGAAACGCGTCGCCGTTCGACATTTCGTAGTACGACCCGTTGGTCGACCGCGCATAGGCCCTGAGCTTGTTCTGGACCGCTTCGAGAACGCTCTGGCTTTTCTGAAGATCGGGAATGGACGACAGGATGAAATTCAGGACAAGGCTCGGCAACCCCGTCCGCTGCATGCGTCGAACCCGCAGGATAAAGTCCTGTTCGCGCACGAGGTCGGAAGGCGTTTCTTTTTTGTCTTCGAATTCCCAAATACGCATAAACGTTCTCTTTTGAGAGAGTCGAAAATCAGTAACATTCTTTCGGTAATAACAAGTTTCCAAAGACTTGGCCATGGCTATGA
>JAQUUS010000111.1 GCA_028693775.1 Alphaproteobacteria bacterium
GCTGAAAACCCTCGACGTGCTTCAGATGGCCGTCGAGCTTTTGCGAAACCGCGGCATCGAGGTCGATCTGAGCCATTTGCCGCTCGACGACGCCAAAACCTACGCGATGCTGACCAAGGGCGATACGACCGGGGTGTTCCAGTTAGAAAGTTCGGGCATGCGCGACGTTCTGCGCAAGCTGCATCCCAACCGTTTCGAAGACATCATCGCCCTCGTCGCGCTCTACCGCCCGGGCCCGATGGACAACATTCCGACCTACATCAAGCGCAAGAACGGCGAAGAGACGGTCGAATATCTGCACGAGTCCCTGCAACCCATTCTCGAAGACACGTTCGGCATTCTGATCTATCAGGAACAGGTCATGCAGGCCGCGCAGCTTCTGGCCGGATACAGCCTCGGCGCCGCCGATCTTCTGCGCCGCGCCATGGGCAAAAAGAAAGTCGCCGAAATGCAGGCCCAGCGCGCAAATTTCGTCAAGGGCGCGGGCGAAAAACACGGCCTTTCGGAAGAACAGGCCGGGATGATCTTCGATCAGATCGACAAGTTCGCGGGCTACGGCTTCAACAAGAGCCACGCAGCCGCCTATGCGCTGGTCGCCTATCAAACCGCGTTTTTGAAAGCCAACTATCCGGTCGAATTCTTCGCCGCCGCCATGAACTTCGAACTCGGCGATACCGACAAGCTCAACGTTTTCCGTCAGGAGCTCGTGCGCAACCGCATCGGCCTGCTCCCGCCGGACATCAACGCGTCCTTTCCAAAATTCACGGTCGAATTCAAGAACGACAAAATGGCCATCCGCTATGCCTTATGCGCCATCAAGGGCGTGGGCGAAGCCGCCATGCAAAGCGTCGTCGATGTGCGCGAGGAAAAACCATTCAGGGACCTGTTCGACCTTTCGGAACGCACGGACCCCCATATGGTCAACCGCAAACAATGGGAAAGCCTCGCCCATGCCGGGGCTTTCGATTCCCTCAACAAGAACCGGGCACAGGTCATCGCTTCGATCGATCTGCTTCTCAAGCACAGCCAACAGACAAACGCCGAGCGTTCAAGCGGTCAGGCCAATATGTTCGCCGCGACCGATTCCATCGCAAGACCCTCGCTCCCCCATGTCAAAAACTGGGACGACCTGACGCGCCTTCAGCACGAGTTCTCGGCGCTGGGCTTCTATATGTCGGCGCATCCGCTCGACAACTACCGGGCCTTCCTCGACAGGATCGGGGCCGTTCAGGTCAACAAAATAGCCGAGAAACGGCGCGAGGCGTCCTCGAGCCGCGTCAAGCTGGCGGGTATTGTCGTTTCGAAACAGGAACGAACCTCAAAGCAAGGCAACAAGTTCGCCTTCGTCCAACTGTCGGACGGCAGCGGCGCGTTCGAAATAACGGTGTTTTCGGAACTTCTGGCCGCCAAGCGCGACATTATGGAACCCGGCCTCGCCGTTCTGATCGAAGCCGACGCCCAGACGAACACGCAAGGCGGGGCCAAGGCGGAGGGCGCAGCGGATCTGCGCTTTATCGCGAGAAACATCGAACCTTTATCGGAAGCCGCCGCGCGCTCGGCCAAGGGCGTGCGTATCAAGCTTTACGAACCCTCCCCGGTAGAAGATATCCGCAAACTTCTTGCTTCGGCCCCCAAAGGCCGGACCCAGGTTGTCCTGGCTCTTGAGCTCGACGACGGGGAACAAGCGGAGGTAGAACTGCCCGGAAGCTGGCTTTTGGACGAGGCCCTCAAAATAAAAATGCGACAAATTGGCGACGGACTCGAAGTTCTTGAGTACTGAAAAATAAATAAAAACAAACAATTATAAACTATTTGCCTCGATAACATTATTTCGGAAATCATGGTCTCTCCGCAATGAGTTCAAGGACAGACACTCCTTATCTTTTTGTTTTCAAAATATAATTCCATTTCTCTTTCACTTTTCTTTAAACGTTGCCGTGTTTTCATGGCCTCCGAAAGGCCCTCGTTTCCCGTTAAGAACTTTAGGTTGAAACCCCGTCCATCTGCGCACATCGTTTCAAGAGCGGAACGATTCGATTCATGGCTCTTTAACCATATCGCTCGCATAGTTAACGTGTTATGTGAACAAAAAGCTTTAAGCCTTTTGTCCGGTCTTTTGGGGTGGCTTAAATGGTCTCGGCTTCGACCTTTATCCATATGGCGGTCCTCCTGACCGCGGCGATTCTATTGATCGCTGCGGCCATTAGTGACGTCCGTTCGTATCGCATCCCCAACTATTTATGCGCCGCCCTGATGCTGCTTTTCCCCTTCTATGTCATGACCGCCCCAAACCCCGTCGATTGGCGCCGGAATGCCGTTGTTTTCGGCATTGTTTTCGCCGTCGGCTTTGCGGCCTACCTCGGCAATGTCATGGGCGCAGGGGACATCAAGCTTCTTTCTGCCACAAGCCTCTGGGCCGGGCCCCATTTTATCGCTTTTCTCCTGATAATTACGGCCTTCACCGGCGGCATTCAGTCGCTCGCCGCTCTCGTCTCTTCAAAACTGCCCTCCTCGAAAAAACACCGCTTTTTCCACTTAAAAACGTCGAACAAAAAGCAAATTCCATACGGTGTGGCCATCGCCTCCGGCGGACTTGCCGTTCTTGGCCTGATTGCACACCCGCTTTTGCTGCTGGACCCCTAAGGAGACCGTCATGGCTTCACGCAAAGTAACCTTGCTTCTCGCCGCCGCGACAATCGGACTCGGTACCGTGTTCGTTGTCAGGAACATGGCTTCGCAAGGCCCCACCCATGCACGCCCGGACCAACAAGCTGCGGCCATTTCCACCGTGCAGATTGCCATCGCCACGCGCGACCTTCCGACCGGAACCATCCTGAAGGAAAGCGACTTGAAATGGGCGCCCTGGGCGGCCAATGCCGATACCGGCGCCATGCTGGTCAAGGGCAAGGTTGAGCTCTCGCGCTATGCAGGCGCCGTCGTGCGCGACGGGTTTCGCTCGGGCGATCCGATTCTGGCCTCCCGCGTCGCTCACTCGAACGATCAGGGCTTCCTCGCCGCCGTTCTTACGCCCGGCATGCGCGCCATGTCGGTTTCCCTGTCTCCGATGTCTCAGGTCGGCGGCTTCATTTTCCCGGGCGACCGCGTTGACGTCATCCTGACCCATTCCTACAGCCGCAGGCAGGTTTCGGACATGAGCGAACGCCGCGTTAGCGAAACCATCATCCAGAACGTACGCGTCCTCGCGCTCGATCAGCGTAGCGACAACCAGTCGAACGATCCCAAAGTCGCCCAGCTCGCCACGCTCGAAGTCAGCCCCAAAGACGCCGAAAAGCTCGCAATGGCGCTCGATATCGCCTTCGGCCACGGCGGCAACAAAAACACCTCCCTCATGCTGACCCTGCGAAGCCTCGCACTCGAGGAAACCGCGCAGGGCGCTCAGAAGGAGGCTCCCAAGAAATCCGTAACGTGGGATAGCGATGTCAGCGAATCCTTCTCCGACGGCAGCGGCAACGACAGTCTTGTCCATCGCGTGCAGATCATGCGCGGGAAAGACGCCACCGACAAATACTTCGAACGGCAGAGGTAAATCACAATGAAACGCCTCGTTCTTCTTCTCCTGTTATCGGCCTCCGCCTTGCCCCTCAGGGCCAACGCGGCAACCACGTCTCTTCTGGTCGATCACGGCGCGCCGTTGACTCTCAATGCGCCCGCCTCGTCTGTTTTTGTCGCCAACCCCGACATTGCCGACGTGCAAGTTCTCTCTCCGACGCAGATCATGCTGTTCGGCAAGCGCACCGGCGAAACCACGTTCATCGCCACGGACAATGCAGGGCATATTCTTTCCCAGCGCACGCTGATCGTCTCGCAGGACCTCTCCGCTCTGCGCGAGGAACTGAAAGCCGCCCTTCCGGGCAACAACATCAAGGTCAAAACGGTTCCCAACGGCATCATCATGACCGGAACCGCTCATGACGCCGTTTCCGTTGCCGACGCCTACAAGATCGCCATGCGCTACCTGCCCTCAGGCGGCGACATCATCAACCGGATTCAGGTCACGGAGAGCAACCAGATCCAGATCCGCGTCCGTTTCGCCGAAGTCCAGCGCAGCATCGACAACTCTCTGGGATTCAACTGGCAAAACATCCTCTCCGGCGGCGGCTTCACGGTCGGCATCGGAACGGGCAACACCGTCAACACCGCCCTTTCGGGCGCCTCGACGTCGAGCTCGGGAACAGGGCTTTTCCCCCGCCCCAGCAACACATCGCTCAGCACGCCTAACGACGTTCTCGGCATTTCGGGCAAGATCGGCACCTTCAACCTCAACGGCATGATCGACGCCCTCGCGCAGGAAGGCCTTCTGACCATCCTCGCCGAGCCGAACCTGACGGCCATGTCGGGCGAAACCGCGAACTTCCTCGCGGGCGGCGAATATCCGATCCCGGTTCCTCAAGGAAACGGTACGATCAGCGTTCAGTTCCGCTCTTACGGTATTTCGCTGGCCTTCACGCCGACCGTGCTGAACGGTAACCGCATCAATCTGCACGTCAGACCGGAAGTCAGCGAGCTGACCGACACCGGCGCACTTGTTTCGGATTCGATCACGGTGCCCGCGCTCATCACGCGCAAAGCCGAAACCACGGTCGAAGTCGCGAGCGGCGAAAGCTTCGCCATCGCGGGTTTGGTCGACAACAGCCAGCGCCAGTCCATCCGGAAATTCCCCTTGCTCGGCGACGTGCCCATTCTCGGCGCGCTGTTCCGCTCCGACCATTTCATCAACGGCCAGACGGAGCTCGTCGTCATCATCACGCCCTATATCGTGAAGCCGTCGAAGGACAAGCTCGCCATGCCGACAGACGGTTACGCTCCACCTTCGGAAATCGAACGCCACATCCACGGACGTCTCTATTCCGCGCACCCGGACGCACCGCCTCTTAGCGGAAAAGCGCCCCTCGCGGTCCTCGACGCGCCCCAAAACCCGCCTGCCCCGGCCGCGGCTCCTGTCGCCCCGGTTTCGGCAAGCGACGTTCCGGATGTCTCGTTTCAGGACGTCTCCGCCCTTGCGCCGCCCAAACCTCTGGCTCAACCGGCAACGCCTGTTCAAACCGCGCCTCCGGCTGCTTCCAAGCCCGCTCCTGCGCCTCTCCCGGCCACGGAACCGAAAGCTACGCAGCCGTCGCCGGTTGCATCCCTTCAATCGCCGCTGGTCCTCCGCACGGCCATGGACACAGATAATCTCAGCGGCGGCCTTCTTGTGGAGTAACAGATGACGAAACAGCCCCATCGCTTCTGCCTCGCCTTCGGCCTTCTGGCCCTGGCCTCTTGCGACAGCCTTTATCCGCCTGCCTATCAGCCGGATCTGACGATCCATGTCGTCCCGTCCGAAAAAGGAAATGTTGCCGTCGCTCCGAAATGCGCAAACTGGAAAGACAATCTCGACGTCTATCCCGATAACGTTCCCTATCCTCAGTTCGGGTGTTCCAACGCCCAAAACCTTGCGGCCCTTGTCGATGAGCCCAAAGATCTCGTCGAAGGCCGTCCGCTGGACGCTTCGCGGTCCGTTCTTGCGGTCGGCGCAGTACGCCGCTACGACAACAATCAAACGCGCGGCCTGATCATGCCGGTTTCCGATACCAGCCAACCCGCCGCGACGACATCGGCGACAGGCGCCTCCACGATGACGGGCGACGTTACTGCCTCAGGCGCAAAGTTGGGAGTATCTCGGTTCTAACAAATGAGCGGTCTTTTTTCCTTAGGTCATAACGGCGACGAGGTCATGCACAGCGAGTTTATGGGGTTTGCGCTCGACGAAGACTCCCTGGACGCTCTGCGTAATTGGGCCGAGCAGCACGGTTATCCATCCGCCGTTATCCAACAGGGCGGCATGGATATGTTTGCCCAACTGCTTGGAAATTCCGCGCCGCCGAAGATGGTCATTGTCGACATCGACGGCCAAAAAGATCCTGTCTCAACCATATCGCGCGTGATC
>JAQUUS010000112.1 GCA_028693775.1 Alphaproteobacteria bacterium
AGTCGATATAGGTTGCCGTTGCGCCGAGCTCGGCTGCCGCCCGTTCGAACGAACACCGCGTGCGCGTTGAGGTTTTTTGGAACAACAGGGCGAGCGCCTTGCCTTTTAAGGCGTCTGTGTAGTCGTGCGGGTTTTTCTTCATGGCCTGGGCGCTTGCGATCAGCTCTTTGATCTCGGCGGTGCTGAGCCGCGCAAGCGACAGGAACGAACGGTTCGCAAGCGAGGCGTGTTTTTGATAGTTGATGTGTGCGAGCTTTGCGGCTTCGCTTCTGTTGGCGTTGAGCAGGGGCATGGCTTCTCCTTTCCCGTTTGCGCGGGGCAAGGCGGGAGTGCGTTCGATTTTTTAAAATGCGTTCCGGCGCCTTTATGGCGCGGAGACGATACGGATATATTTTGGGAAAACGGGATTATGCGCGCCTAGGCGCGTCGAACGATGCGGCGGAGAAATGACGGGATGTGCAACGCTTCTATCATTTTTTAATGATGGCATAGAAACGTCGTGTTTGCAAGGGTTTCTGTCTGCAACGCGCGACCCGCCCGGGTTACGGGCGGAGTTGCGTTGCCTTCGAAGCCGTGATCATCCGTTCGGGCCGTTGAACAAATTGGCCGGAATGGGTTTGCTCACCGTGACGTTTTTGAATTCAATCTTGCTCGGAGAGTCCCTGAAATCGCCGTCGGTGATTACGTTCAACTCGACGTTTTCGGTCGGCACTTTGTGCTTTCCGGCAATGACGGCGCAAATTTGCTCTTTCGTCAGATGAAAACCCAAAACGTCGTCTTTGGTCCGCGCAGCGAGTACCAGATATCTTCGGCGATTGTTGGGATCGTTTGAATACTCGTAGTCCTTATCGAAGACGATGTGTTCGGGTTTGAGGTTTTCGATCTCTTTTCCGAAAAATTCGGAATGGGCTTTTGCCCATTCGGCCAAAAGCTCTTTGACGGTTTGTTCGTTCAATACGACTTTAAGGGTGTTTTCCATGGTTTCTACCTGTTCTCGTAAATTTTTTTCTGTTTATGAGGCATAGTATAGCTCAAGCCATGACGCGGGGGTATGGTTTTGTTTTTTATGCGGCGTTCGTTGGTTTTTTGAGAGAACGCATGAGGCTTTATGGTTAAGGGAAGGGCGAACCGGCGTGCGTTCTTGTTTTTCTTGAGTGCTGCGCGTCAGTGTTTTGGCGCTTCAAGGCGTTTTTTCATCCAATTGCGCGCGATGCGACGGGCCTTGAAGGATAGATGGCCGCAATTGACCAGCGTTGTTCCGCTGCAGCACGCTCCGACAAATGCGAGAGGAAGCATGGATGCGCCTATGCATGCGTTGAAGGCGACGGCGAGGATTACTCCCGATAATCCGCCTGCGGCTGCGGTAACCGTCATATGGAAAGCGAACGCTGCCAGCCCTGCGATTTCGGGAACTGTCCTGCGCACTAGTTTTGGGGACGCCGTTCTGAACTGCGCGACCGCTTTCGATCTGGCGGCGAGCGCGGCGCTTTTTTCGTTTCGTTCGATTGAGCGAAGCGCCTTGCTGACGTAGGGATCGTACGCCGCTTTGCGCGCGGTCGTTTCTTTTTTTGTTTTTTTGAACATTGGGATGCCGGTCAAATTGTTTCCGTATTAAATCTTTGTTCGTTCGTGTATGGCGTCAGCCGGCAAGCCTTGGTTGGTCGTGATAAGATTTTATGATGTCGTCGCGTACTTCGCGGTATGCCTTAATCGCTTTGGGAGTTCCGGCACCGGCCGTCAAAAGCGCTCCGCACAGGGCCAGCGTTTCAACTGTGGCGACAGGCGCTCCCAGAATTGCTTCGCAGAGAGCTCCTGCGAAAAGCCCGCCGAATACGCCTGCAGTTACATTGACAGATGCGTAGGCGGTGAAGATAAAGGCTCCCAGCGATACGGCATTCGCGCGGCGTACGAGTTTTTGGGAGGTTGCCTTGAATTGCGTAATGGCGGGATGCTCTTTTATTTCTTCGCGTTCGATTGCACGCAGGGCTTTTCCGATTTCCCGGTTGTAGGTTTCGCGCTTGCGTTTCGTCGTTTCTTTTTTTGTTTTTTTGAACATGGCTTTATTAGCGGAGAAGTTTGGATTGGTTGAGATGTTCGGCAAGAATGAAGTCACGCATATCCCGGCGCGCCTCGAGCGCTTCGTGCCTGACCGAGCCTGCCATGAGTATGGCTCCGCACAGGGCAAACAGTCCGGTGTTGGCGAGGGGCGCGCCAGCCAGCGAACTGCCGATAGAGCTTCCGATCACCCCAAAAAGGCTGCCCTTTATTGCCGCAAGTCCCAAGTGGGAGACGAGCGCTATGTCGCCTATAGATTCGGCGTAAGCTCGGACTAAAACTATTTTGGCTTCGCTTCTGAATTGAGCGACGAGGGAGGGCTCCTGTGCTTCGTTCCGTTCGATTGCTTTCAGGGCTCTGCCGATGTCTTTGTCGTAGGCGTTGCGTTTGCGTTTTTCCAGTTTCGTTTTTGTTTTATCGAACATGTCTGTCTCTCAAATTTGCTTTCGATTTATAAATTGGCTGCTTGCGCGTTATGCTTTGAGCTTGAGCCGTTCGAGCCGGTTTTTTGCCCAGTTGCATGCGTTGCGTCGCGTCTGCAATATATCATTTTTGCATAGGGAGCCCATCAATGCTGCGCCAAAGCAGCCGACAAGCTTGATGGGAATGTCCGGGCATCCTGAAAGTAAGCCGATGGCGCTTGCTGTGCCGGTTCCGATCATAATTCCTGTAATTGCAACGCACGTTATGTGGGCCCCGGATGCGGCGAGGCCGACAACTTCGGTCGTCGTGCGGCACAGAAGTTCTGCGGACGTGTTTTTGAATTGCGCAATCGCGGGGTGCTTGTTTTTCTTTTCATCGCGTTCGATCACTCGGAGCGCCTTGCTGACAGATCGGTCGTAAGCCGGTTTGTATTTTGTCACTTCCGTTTTTGTTTTTTTAAACATGCTAGTCTCTGCTAATTATGTCGTTTTGCACTATAGGGTATGAAAAATACTTTCGTTTGGAAAACCTTGCGGCGTTAACCGTATAATCGGGATTATTACATAAAACTATAGGGGTCGATGTCGATATGCAGGCGCAGATTGCGCGGCAGGTTGACCGTCGAGGTCCATTGCCGGATGACCGACGACAGATTGACCAACCTCGGGGCCTGCACCAGCAGGCGGTGGCGGTATTTTCCGCGAAGCCGGGCGTAGGCGGCGGGCGCGGGGCCGAGAACCCGGATGTTGCTATCCTTGGGGGCGGCGTCGGCGAGGATTTGCGTGGCCCGGATGACCTGGGCGGAGTCGATCCCGGAGACCGTGAGGCTCGCGAGCCGCCAGAAGGGCGGCAGGCGGTAGGCTTCGCGCTCGGCGAGTTCGGCCCGCATGAAGGCGTCGCGGTCGCCTTTGACCATCGCTTTCATGACCGGGTGGTCGGGCGAGGTGGTTTGGAGGAGGACGCGGCCTGCGTCTTCGGCGCGGCCGCTGCGGCCTGCGATCTGTTGAAGAAGCTGGAAGGTGCGTTCGGATGCGCGCGGGTCGCCGCCTGCGAGGCCGAGATCGGCGTCGATTACGCCGACAAGAGTCAGCAACGGAAAGTGATAGCCTTTCGCCATGATCTGCGTGCCGATCAGGATATCGATGTCGCGCGAGGCCATGCGGTCGACAAGCGTTTGCGCGGCTTTGGGGTCGTCGAGCGTGTCGCTCGCCATGACCGCGCAGCGCGCTTGCGGGAGGCGTTTTTTGACTTCTTCGGCGATGCGTTCGACGCCGGGGCCGCAGGCGGCGAAGCGGCCTTCGGCTTCGCATGAGGGGCATTTTTCGGGAAGGCGCATCGAGTAGTCGCAGTGGTGGCAGTGCAGGCGGCCCGATTGCTTGTGCTCGGTCAGCCATGCTGTGCAGCGCGGGCATTGCAGGCGGTGTCCGCAGGCACGGCAGAGCGTGAGCGGCGCGTAGCCACGGCGGTTGAGAAACAGCATGGATTGCCGCTGCGTTTCCAGCGTTTGCTTGAGGGCTTCGAAGAGGGGCGGGGCGATGAATTCGGTTGCGGGAAGGTCGTGCTTGCGCATGTCCACCAACTCGATTTTGGGCATTTGCGCCGCGCCGTAGCGGCGCGGTAGCCGGACATGGCTGTATTTGCCTTGTTGCGCGTTGCAGAGCGTTTCGAGCGAGGGCGTGGCGCTGGAGAGGATGACGGCGATGTTGCCCAAGTGCGCGCGGACGACGGCCATGTCGCGGCCATGATAGATGACGCCTTCTTCCTGCTTGTAGGCGGCTTCGTGTTCTTCGTCGACGACGATGACGCCGAGGTTGGGGTAGGGCAAAAACAGGGCCGAGCGCGCGCCGAGCACGAACTTTGCTTCGCCGCTGGCGATTGCGCGCCAGTTGAGGCGGCGCTGGCGGTCGCCGAGGCCCGAATGCCATTCGAGGGGACGTGCGCCGAAGCGGGCGGCGAAGCGGTCGATCAGCGCGGCGGTCATCGCGATTTCGGGGAGCATGACAAGAGCTTGCCGTCCCTGCCGCAGGCATTCGGCTATCGCTTCGCAGAAGACTTCCGTTTTGCCGGAGCCCGTGACGCCGTCGAGCAGGATGGCCGAATATTTGTGCGAGCGTACGGCTTCGGTTAGCGTGTCGGCGGCTTTTTTCTGGTCGGCGCTGAGCTCGGGGCGGTAGAAGTCGGGATCGACGATCGGGCAGGCGCAGGAGTCTTTCTTTTTCGCCTCGATCAGCTTGGCGTTTCCGAACAGCATTTTGAGGACCGCGCCCTTGGGGGTGAGCGTGTAGGCGGAGACCCAGTCGACGAACGCCCGCGTCACATCGGGGGCCGGCGGCGCGGGCAGGACCCTCAGGATCGTTTTCAGCTTGCTTTCGGGGACATCGCCCTTGCCCTCGCCCCAGACGATCCCGACCATCGTTCTTCCGCCGAACGGAACCTCTACAAACGCACCGATTCCGGGGGTTTCTTCGTCGGGCGGGCGGTAGTCATAGGTGTCCCCGAGCGGCGCTGGGACCAGCACGCTTAAGGTTTTAGGGGGGATGGCGCAGGGATCGGACATAGGCTATAACAGGTATGGCTTGAGACTGGCCTTAGTTCTAAGGCTAAGCGGAACAATGTCAAATAAGGAGAATTGCCGTGAAGTTTTTTGTGGATACCGCCGATCTTAAAGAAATCAAGGACCTCGCTTCGACGGGGCTTTTGGACGGGGTGACAACCAACCCCTCGCTGGTCGCCAAATCGGGCGCCGCCAATTTTGTTGAGCTTATCAGGGAAATCGCCGCCATCGTTCCGGGGCCTGTGAGCGCGGAAGTCGGCGCAACAGATTATGAGACGATGTATGAGGAAGCCAAGGTTCTTGCCAAGATCGCCAAGAATATCGCCGTCAAGGTTCCGCTGACCCCCGCCGGTCTCAAGGTTTGCAAGCAGCTCTCGGAAAACGGTACCATGGTTAATGTGACGCTTTGCTTCTCGGCGGCGCAGGCCATTCTGGCTGCCAAGGCCGGGGCCACGTTCGTTTCGCCGTTTGTGGGGCGCCTCGACGATATCGGCAGCGACGGCATGAACCTCATTTCGGAAATCTGCCAGGTCTATTCCAACTATCCTGCGTTCAAGACCGAGGTCCTTGTGGCTTCCGTTCGCAGCCCGCAGCATGTTGTTTCCGCCGCTTTGCTTGGCGCGCACGTTGCGACCATTCCGCCGAAGGTCATTCGCCAGCTCTTCGATCATCCGCTGACCGACAAGGGGATTGCCCAGTTCGTCGCCGATTGGCAGAAGTGCGGCCAGAAGATTTTGCCTTAAGGGGCTTTTGTTTGCAGGGAGCGCGGTATGAGAAAAAAAATTTTTCTATTCGTGCTCTTTGCAAGCCTTTTGACGACTCTTCTGTCGATTTACTTCGGCGCTTTGGTTCCTTGCTCTTTGCTTCTTGCAGATGTCCGCTATAGCGG
>JAQUUS010000113.1 GCA_028693775.1 Alphaproteobacteria bacterium
TGCTGTATGTAAAATATTGTCGCGCGGGCGTCTATATGCTTCAGGAGGCGCTGCGGCTTATGGGGGTTGAGCAGGACGCCGAAGGTATTGCGTTTACGCGCACGCTGATCAACTCCGTTCCCAAGGATCACTCGGTTCATCCTTATATAAAAACTGCCGCGCGCGACCTGATGTTTGACGGCGGGATTGTGGATACGTTTTTGCACAAGCAGGACCGCGCCTATACCGTGGCCGAAGTTTTGAAGCTGATTGACAACAGCCGATTGAGCTTTCAAGGCTGGGGCGACAATCTGAGCTATTATCCTGACGGCTCGGTTCCCTCAAACCACGCCATCTATCGGAAGATCGCCGCACTGCCTGTTGAGAAGCAGTGGTCGGTTATCGAGCTGATCCTTCAGCTTGTCGGATGCCACACTTTTCTGGCGCGGAAGAAAGGCGGCGACGAAAGCAAATATCGCATCGATTTTGACAGTCCTTCGTTGCTGAAAACGGTTCCGTCGCTGAGATATGGCTCGGGGATTAAAGTCGATAACGGCTCGGTCATTTTCCGGCGCTTGTGGCATGCCTTTCCGTTGGCTGCGTTCGAGCAGCGCCTGTTGGCCGGGGCGGACGGAAAAACCACGGTCGAGGAGATTATTCTTGCGCGGACGAACGGCTCGGCCGAGCAAAAGGAGGCGGCGCGCCTCTTTTTCAGGCGCATGGGCCGGATGGGGCACGTTCTTTATTCGACCTGTGCCGGGGAACGATAGTATTCGGCCCTTTGCTTTCGCGTTCGACTTGGGGCGAACGGCGTGCTAAGGCACCGGATATGGAAAAAAACGATTTCAAGATAGTTATTGTCGGCGCGGGGCCGGGCGGCCTTATGGCGGCGCAGGTGCTTGCCGGGGCGGGATGCTCGGTAGCGGTTTATGACCGCATGCCGACGCCGGGACGGAAGTTTTTGATGGCCGGGCGCGGTGGGCTCAATATGACGCACAGCGAAGCGCTGGAGTCCTTCATCTCCCGTTATGGGGCGTCGGCGGACTGGATCGGGCCTTGCGTTCGGGCGTTTCCGCCCGATGCCTTGCGCGAATGGTGCGAAAAGCTTGGCCATAAAACGGTTGTCGGCAGCAGCGGACGCGTTTTTCCGGAAGAGTTCAAATCGTCGCCGTTGTTGCGTTCATGGCTCAAAAAGCTCGGCGAGCTTGGCGTGACGTTTCACTTCCGGCAGACATGGGCCGGATGGAACGATAGCGGCGAAATGATTTTTCAAGACGCCGACGGCAAAACGGATTTTGTCAAGGCGGATGCGGCATTGCTGGCCTTGGGCGGCGCGTCGTGGCCGCGGCTTGGATCGGATGGAAACTGGGTATCCGTTCTTTTGCACGAAAAAATTCCTGTGGCGCCGTTACGGCCTGCCAATTGCGGGTTTGAGGTCAAGTGGTCCGAACGCCTTGTCCAGCGCTATACGGGGCAGCCTGTCAAATCCATGCGCGCGACCTTCGGCGACAAGAGCGTTCGCGGCGAGGCGATGGTGACCGAGAAGGGTATCGAAGGCGGGGCGATCTACGCTCTTTCATCCGCTTTGCGCGATGAGATCGAGAAGAACGGCAAGGCGATTTTGCATCTCGATCTCAGGCCGGATTTATCTCTTGAACGGTTAACCGAAAAGCTGGAGCTTCCCCAGAAAGGCCAGTCGCGTTCGACGTTCTTGCGCAAGGCGGCAGGGATGTCGCCCATCGCCATTTCCCTGACGCAGGAAATCCTGCACAAGGATCCCCGTCCTGCGGAAAGCCCGGCAAGCCTTGCCGCGCTTATCAAGGCGCTTCCGCTTACGCTGACAGCGCCGTTTTCGCTTGAGCGCGCGATCTCTTCGGCGGGAGGCATTTGCCGCGAGGCTCTGGATGGCAATTTTATGCTGATCGAAAAGCCCGGTGTTTTTGCCGCAGGAGAAATGCTCGACTGGGAAGCGCCTACGGGCGGATACCTCTTGCAGGGAACGTTCAGTACGGCTTTTGCGGCTGCGCAGGGCATGCTTCTGTGGCTTAAGGGACGTTAGGGTTCGCTCTTGCATAAAGTTTATTGGTTAACGGAATTTTCTGAATATTGAGGAAATGATTTCGGAAAAGATATGCTATTGAGCATCATACGTTGAAGTTATTGAAGAGGCTTTTATGTCTGCCCCGTCTGTGCAAAATTCCCTTGCGGCTGAATTGAGATCCGTGTTTCCGATTTTCGACAAAGAACTCGAAACCTACAATTCGGAAACATACAATATCGTCGAAGGCGTAGTTGAAAAGTGCCTGCAGAAAATTTCGAACGATGTGGCCGATAGTCCGGAACTTGTTGATGAAGATCTTGCTCTTGCCGTGGCCGAGGCGGGAGTTCGCTTCAGCACCGGGTGTCTTTGCAATCCTGCGGGAAATCTTCTGAGCGAGCTGGTTATTTTGAACCCGCGGACGGAAGAACCTGTCTATGAATTTCTGAGAAAGGTCATAACGGGTGAGTACCGGGCTCCGGACTGCAATGTGCTTCGCCATGATTTTATCAAGGATTTGATGGGCAAGGACTACGATCCGTGCACTTGCAAGAGCAGCGCCGTTGCGGATGCGTTCTCTGTTGCCGAAAAGGTTTTCGAAGCTTCGTCGACACCGCCCGATATGGCTTTTGTCCGTGAGCTTACGGAAGCGGCTTTGCGGAAAACAGCTGATAGCGTGCTCATCTTCGGCCAACCCCTCAAACCGCTACGCTCGCTTGTGGCGCGATATCCTGCGTATGCCGAGCCTGTGTTGGGCATTGTCATGCAAAACGTGCAGGATGGCGACTTGTCTGCGGCCGCACAGGAAATCCGGACGGCGGTGTTGATTGCTTCGGGGCAGAAGGAAAATCCGCTGGTGACTTTTCTTAACAAGAGCTTTGCCGGATATGAATCCGTTGCGTTGGCTCAGGATAGAGCATCTGCAAGCTTGGCCGCACGCAAGGACTATCAGGAGGCCCTTTATTCCGTCACCATGACAACCATGATGGACTCCAGATATGCGGACAGCAAATTCATCGGCTCCTATGTCGAGGCAGGGCTTCGGTATGGCGATACGCAGGACTGCAAGATCGTTTGCAGCGGTCTCGAAAGATTGGTCGATGAACGACGTCTGATGGCTGTCTCGGCTATTGATTTTCTCAAAACGGTATTGCGGGGGGAATACGCAGGCGTGGGCGCAGAGCCGGGTGCAGTCTTGAAAAACGCGCTCAATCTGACCGTGGCGGTCGTCGAGAATTTTTCGTCGGCTGCGGACGGCGAACTGGTCGATCTTCTAACCGATGCCGCGCTTCGCATCACTCCCGGCGACACCGCCGTGGGCAATGCGCCGCTCGACGCGTTGGGCATGGTCATCGGACTGAATGGGCGTTATGCGGATCGCGCTTTTGCGCGCGTGCGCAGGGCCGGGGTCGAAGCCGTTCTTGCCGAAAACCGGAGCGCTATCGGTGCGGCCAAGGAGGTCGAGCGGGTTATTTTCGATGCGATTGCGGCTCCCATCGATCCGAAGACCGCGAAGGAACGGCGCATGGCCGCCGCGCTCACCTATTTCGGCCTGGATGCCGGATAACGGTTTTATCAGGGATCGAGGGTTGGTTTGTGTTTGCGTGAGAGGGCGCGAAGATCGGTCCACATGTCTCTTTTCGGCGCAAAGCGGATCGCTTCGAGCATATGAGGAGTCGGATCCATCACGCTCGGAGGCTTCGGTTCGTCAAGCTCCCAGACGGGGTCGTCGCCTGCCCAGTGTTTGTGCAATTCAAGATGAAGCATGCTTCTCGGGCGGCCTTTATCTTGCTTCAGAACGCGAAGGACGTTTCCGACCTGCTGGCCTGTTTTGAGGCGCATGCCTTTCTTGAGCGATGCAAGCGGATTGATTTCGCCGTAAATCACAATGCCGCTTTTGCCCTGAACCAGAACGGCATATGTATCTTCCCAGAAATCGGTCCAATCTGGATTGGCAATGCCGCCGGTAAAGGGAAGCCGGGGATCGATGACAATGCCGCGTTCGACCGTATAAACGGGAGTTCCTTCTGTGCAATAGAGATCGACTCCGCAATGGACATCGTGTTTTCGGCGGGCTGCAAACCCGCCGGGATGTTCCGGCCATAAAGGAACTGCGGTCCAGCCCTGCGGCATCGTCTGGAAGGATAAACTATCCGCACTTGCAACATAGTTCATGTGTAAAGGAGGGATCCAAACCATCGACGCCTCCGGTCAGGGGTGAGGAGCGGACGAGGAAAACTTTTTCGGATTTCCGTTCGCCAGTGTGCGCAAATAATAGGCATAAAGCAAACCGCAGGCAGGGTCGGTGACGATCTCGGTTTCGATGGTCTCCATATGTTGCGCCGCTGCCTGAGCGAGGTCGGGACGCGCTTCGAGGATCAACATGCCGATCTTGCATTTTGAGGATCGTTCGGTAGACGGGTTGTTGCAATATATATGCGCCAGAAGCGAGCGAAGATCATGTTCCGACACTTTTTGTGGCGCAACGTCCAGCAGGGTTTTCATGAGACCGTCGACGCCGGTTTCACCGCCGTGCTTGTTCAGGATTTCCAGAATCTGCGGGGCGGCGTCTGCCGCGAGGTCTTTTCTTTTGGAGAGGAGGTAGTTGGCACCTTCGATCATTTCGGCGCGGCCTTTCTTGGAATTCTGGGCGGTCGCAATGCTTTGGGTCAACCGCTGAAAATCTTTCGGTTGAACGGTGTTTGCGGCCAGATCTATGAATTCCTTGAAGAGACGGACGACTTCGCTTTCATTGGGATAGACTTCGAGAAGGTGCACAAATTGGCGTGCGGATCCGTTGGCGTATTGAGGGTTGGTTCTTATTGTGTTTCGAATGAGCCCGCAGCCTTCCATCAGGACATCTCTTTTCCATGTTGGGCAATCCGAAACGGCGCTGACAAGTTGCCGGAAAGCGCCGGCATTTGTTCTTTCGAGGGCGGGAGGGGATGCAAAAATGTCTTCGGCTGCTTTGCGAAAATAGGTCTGGACGGATGACAGAAAGGGAATGTTCGGAAAGTCGGCGGCAGGTTTTGGGGGAGTCGGTCTGGAAGCGGGGGGCTGCGCCGGAAGGGCTGTTTCCGTATGGGGGGCGGGTTTTTCCGGAAGACGTTGTCCTGTTTTTATTTCTTCTTTTTCTTTGGTAGAGCGCCGGGGGGCATTATCCTTGGCTCTGCTCATGAAGCTCATTGTTTTTTCCTGCCTATGCTCTGTCTTTCAAATGTCCATTCTCTTTCTATCGTAACCCTCCTTTTTTATTTCGGCTAGCCTATTGTGCGGTGAAAGAGGGTGGCTCTATGGTTAACGGCACGCGATATAGGCCCAATCCAGCCATTTTGTTAACGCTTCGAGATCGTCTGACAAAACCGTTGCGCCGCACCAGATGCGCAGACCGGGAGGGGCATCGCGGTATGAGCCGATGTCGTGGGCGACATTTTCGGCATCGAGTGCGGACGTCAGTTTTTTGAAGAAGGCCGTTTGGTCTTCCTTGCTTAACGCCGTCAGTTCGGGGGCCGCCGGTATCAGGCACACGGATGTGGGGGATCGTGCGGCGGGATCGCTTGCCAGAAAATCGATCCACGGCGTGCGTTCGACCCAATCCGAAACGATTTTGAAATTTTTCTGCGTTTGCCTTGCCATGCCTTCTGCGCCGCCGATCGAGCGTGCCCATGCCAGCGCGTCGAGCGCATCTTCCACGCACAGCATCGACGGCGTGTTGAGCGTTGCTCCTTCGAACAGCTCACGATTGATCTTTCCGTCTTTGGTCAGGCAAAAAATTTTGGGCATCGGCCATGACGGAACGTGGGTTTCGAGGCGTTCGACAGCGCGCGGCGACAGGATGAGCATGCCGTGCTGTCCTTCGCCTCCCAGAGATCGGAAG
>JAQUUS010000114.1 GCA_028693775.1 Alphaproteobacteria bacterium
GCAGCCAAGGCGGCAGATTGCGCGGCAGCTGATCCGCCGCGATCCGAAAGACCTGTCGAATTTGCAGACATACAAGCCCCGGATCGAGGGCGGCTCGGCTTATTGGGAGCCGCAAGAGAAGGACTGGACGTACCGCACGCGGCTCGGAAAATATTTGCAGGATATCTACGCGTGGGACCTCTACGAGATCTTCTCCTACGAAAGCAACGAAGCCGGGCGCGGCGAGAGCACCGTCGACATTCAGGATGCGTTCCGGACGTCGATGCGCGACATCGCCAATCGGAAGTCGCTTGCCGCCGACGCCTTGCTCGACGCCGGTTT
This sequence comes from Alphaproteobacteria bacterium, assembly GCA_028693775.1. Classification (GTDB taxonomy): domain Bacteria; phylum Pseudomonadota; class Alphaproteobacteria; order UBA9219; family UBA9219; genus CAIXLI01. The sequence continues at coordinate 322 of JAQUUS010000114.1, forward strand.
GCTGGAGATTGTCGTCTCGCGCGATCCGCAGAAAATCGCCGAAGCGTCGACAGGGCAGAGATGGCGTTCGTGCATGGCCCGCGACGGATGCAACTGGTCCTATATTCTTGCCGACATCCGCGCGGGGAGCCTGATCGCCTATGTCGTCTACAAGGGCGACGCGCAGGCGAGGTATCCGCTGATGCGCGTGCTCATCAAGCCGTATCATCAGGAAACCAGGAGCGGCAGCCGCGAAACGATTCTGGTCCCGGCCAAGGTCTACGGCGGAGACGGGATGTCGAGCGCCAGGACCTGCGAAGCGTTCATGCAGACGCTGAACGGCTTTGTGTCGCTTCAAAATATCGGGAAGTCCGGCAAGTTCGTCATGAACAACCGGCTCTATGCCGACGGACAGGTTTCGACCGTCTATTTGCAGGATCTTTGGTCGGTCGGTTCCTTGCACAAGGCGCTGGCGGATTTTCAGGAGCATTCGATCAAGGAGTGGATGGCCGAAATCCGGCGGTATCGCCACGATCTGGTGTGGGGCATCGACGGCAAGCAGGCCGCCGGGCACATCGAAGACTACCGCAAGCTTATCCGGCGCGTGTTCGATGCAAAGAACAACGTCGTCGGATTGCCGCGCATGTTCTATCGCGAGATTTACCGGAGCTCGATCGGCGTGCGGCCCAGACCGGAACAGATTGTCGACGCCGTTGCGTCCGAAGGGATTCTGACCGAACGCAGCGGGGCGTTCCGGGCGCTTCTGGCGGGCCGGATCGACGAGTGGGATAAAAAGACAGCCTCGTGGACGCCGGAGTTCCGCGCCTTCATGCTTCATGCGTTCTGTATGACGGTGGATTTCAAATCGCCCGAACAGGCGCGCCGGGTCGTCTGGGCCTATGCCCGGGAATGGATGCCCGATGCGCCCGAGACAAGCCTTGCAGGACATCTCAGGCAGTTGCGTTACGGCACAGAACACAAATCGATGCATAGGGATCAGGCCTGCGATGTGACATGCCTGATGGCCGAGAGGTTTCCCAAGCTTGCCGATGTCGATATGGCGGTCGGGCTTGCCCGGTATGTGGCCAAGTCGCGGAGCGGCACCGACAGCGAACAGGCCGACGTTGCGATGCATGCCTTGAAGGCCATAGCCGCCGTCAATCCCCGGCCGATTGTGGACGCATTCAACCTGTTGAGGCCTGCGGTTGCGTCCTTTTCCAATTTTGCGGTGCGCGAGGCGGGGATCTATGCGTTCGGGGCGCTCATACAGGCCTATCCGTCGCTGGCCGACGAGACGGTCATGGGCGAGATTCACCGGATCGCGTCCACGGATACCTACAAATTTGCCCGAACCGCCGCATATGACGATCTCGTGCGGATTATCGAGGTCCGGCCCGATCTGGCGAGCGAAGCGTTCCTGAACGCCATCACCGACAGTTCGTTCGAGACAATCAAAAACAGCTCGGATTACAGGCGGTCGTTGAGGTTGATCGAAACCATTGTCAAGGTTCGGCCCGAACTTGCGACTGCGGAGCTTGTCGAACGGCTTGTGCCGAAAATCGAGTCTCAAGAGACCGAAACAGCCGGAGCGGCGCTGGATGTTCTTCGTCTGTTGGCCTTGCGCCAGCCGGAACTGGCTGACGCCGTGCCATTGGACAAGGTGTTCGAGCTGGCGCGTTCGGGCACTGAGGTTTCGAAATACGCTGTGGACTATCTCGACGAGATTATCTACGCCCGCCCCGATTTTGCGGACGAGACCTTCGTCATCGGCATGTTCGGCGTCATGACTTCCTTGATGGGGGCTGGGCGCCGTGCGTTGGCCAGCGACGCATGGGGGGCCATCAGAAAAGTGCTCAGCGATCACCGCGACACGGCGGAGAAAAGCGTGCCGTTTCTTCAGGAAGCCATTTTGCAAAAAGACATGAGCGGCGGAGTGGCGCTGGATGCCATGTCGACGGTTGCGCATGTCTTTCCCGAGCTCTTGCCCGAAAATTTTCTTCTGACGATGGCCGAGGCCGCCATTGCTTCGGAAGAGGCCTACTTTCTCGATGCGTCCATCAGGATGTTGCGGACGGTTATGTTCGGCTCCCCCTCCATTTCCAACCCGGCGCTCGCGAAATATGTCCAGACGGCGGCGCTGACGGGCGAAACGAAGAAGGCGCGCCTGCAGGGACACAAGATGTTGCGTGTTTTGTTCCTTGCGGGGGCGGACAACGCGTCGGAAGCCCTTCGCGACAGCCTGATCGAACAGGCAAAGACGGATAAAGCTTCCAATGTTCGGCAGGCTGCCGTGGCGTCCGCCTATCGCCTTACGGAAGCGAATCCCGATGCGGTAGACCGGACATATATCGAACATATGGCCGATATCGTCCTGACCGACAGCGATGGGGACGTGCGCAGGGAGGCGTCTCTGGCGCTGAGGGATGTTATCGAAACCTACGACCATCTGACCGCCCCCGAACTGGTCGGGCGGTTTTTGGACGCCGTTGCGAAGAACGATTACAGCGAACCGTATTCGGTCATCGGCGTTATATGCGAGATGCATCCCGAATACGGGGACCGCATTGTCAAAAGAATGTTCGAGTTGGCCCGTTGGGACGGAGCCGAGGAAAGCTCCGAAGACAAATGCCGCGCCCTTGCCGTCAATACCGTCCTCAAGATCGTCGATGGTTGCCCCGAGGTTGTCAATGCGGACGGGGTCAAAAAGCTTGTCGGGATAGCGTTGACAGACCCAAATCGCGAAATCGTCGACGATGCGCTGAATATCCTGAGAATCGTTCTGCGTTGGGACAGAACCCTCTATGTGCCCGGGCTTGCCCGCGAGCTCGTCGACTCCGTTGTTTTCGACCGCCCCGTGCAATGGGATTTCGGCGGCTCCGTGAAATCGTCTGCGGGGCCTGTTGCGGTGTCGCGGGTTCTCAATATCGTCTTTGAGGAAGGCCGGGCGATGGCGGACCGGAGCCTGTTCGATGACGTTGTGGATCTGATGATCGAGGCTTCCGATGAGCCGTTCGATCAGGACCGGTTCGATCGAATTGAACGCGTAAGCGATGCGTTTTTCAGCAAAAGCCCCGCGTATGCCGACGAACAGTTTATCGAGCGCATGACGGCGATTGCGTCGTCCGACGAGTCGGAGCCCCGGCGGCTCAGAGCCGTTTCCCTTCTAAGGAGCGGCTTTGCCTGCAATCCTGAATCGGCGGACCGTGCGGCGTTGGATACAATGTGGAAGCTGGTCTACGACAAGAATGCGACCGTTCGCGGACGGGCTCTTTACGCCATGGTGGCGGTTGCCGAAAGCAATCCGGCGCTTGTGGACTCGATGCTCGTCAATTTCTTTATGAACTTCGTGGAAACCGATCCGGACAAGCACACACGCGAAATGGCTTTGTTTGCGTTCAGCGAAGTTACGGCGAAACGGCCCGACCTTGTGACCGACTCCATGATTTGCCGCATCGAAGAGATTCAAAAACACGGCGAATACATCTCCTTCATAGCCGACCGCGCCTTGAGGGTTATTGCCAAAACCAAGGCCTGCCAGCAAGGAAGCAATGCGGAAGGCATGCGTGACCGTAACGAACCGGAAACCCCCGGGCGGCCTGCCGACGGCGTAAACTGGCCGAGGGTGGCGATAGACGTTAGAGCCGGCAGATCTTTGAGGGGAGGGTGATCATGGCCGAAACATCCTTCGTCTCCTATCTGAAAATCAACGCCGAGAACTACCGTTCGCTGATCGACGAGCTTTTGTCGGACGTCGCCGGAATGGAGCCGATTCCCGCCCCTCCGGAAACGATTGCGGCGCGCGCCGTTTATATCGAAACGGCGATTGCAAAAGGAACGCCGCTCAAAGACCTGCCTTTGCAGATGAACGGCAGGGATGCGGAGGCTTTGATGTCCGCCGCGCAAGAGCTTCCCGACAAGCAGGGCAAAGGCAACGCCGGGATCATCGAGCTGACCGCCGGGGACCGCAAGGCGTTTGCGCTTGCCGCCGAAGAACGTTCGCCGAGGATCAACGCCATGCTGAGCGCGCTTTTCCCGGACGGAAAAACGGATATGGTCATTCCCTTTTTCGGCGTCGGGATGTCCGCTACGGGAAAGATCGATGCGTTTATCGAGCGTCACAATGCGCGGGCGCGCAGGCTTGTCGGGGCGGAGCTTGGCGGCGCGGATATTTCGGCCGAGATGGCTTCGATGCTTCAGCCCGAAAGGCAGATTTGCCGCCAGATGATCCGGCGCGATCCCAGGGATCCGTCGAATTTGCAAACCTGCAAGCCGCAGATCGAAGGCGCGGAGGCGAGATGGACTCCGAAAGAAACGGATTGGACGGACCGCACGCGGGTCGGAAAATACCTTCAGGATCTCTATGAATGGGAGCTGTACGAGGTTTTTCAGTACGAAACCAACGAGACCAAGAAGAAAGAGGATAACGGCAGCAGGGAGCGTCATTCGGAGGCTTTGTATAAAACGCTGCGCGAAATCGCCAACCGCGAGAAGATCGAGACCGATGCGTTGTACGATGCGGGCGATCTCGAGATTGTCGCCACCTGCGATCCGCAGAAAGTCGGAGAGGAGTCCACGGGGCAGCGGTGGATTTCGTGCATGGCCAAGGACGGCTGCAACTATGTGTTTGTGACCGAAGACATCGCCTGCGGAACGATTGCCGCCTATGTCGTGTTCAAAGGCGACGCCGAGGCCCGCTGGCCGCCGATGCGCGTGCTCATCAAGCCTTTCGCAAACAAGGACGGGGAGATTGCGCTCGTTCCGGCCAATCGCGTATACGGCAGCAGCGTCGGCTCCTCGCGCACAAGCGATGCGCTTTTCCAGACGTTGAACAGCTATGTGAGCCTCTATAACGCAGGGAAATCCGGCAATTTTGTCATGGACGGGCGTTTGTATGCCGATGCGCAGGCTACGGTCGTCAACTTGCAGAACGAATGGTCCGAGGACGGCCTTGTGCGGGCGTTGACCGGCTATCAGGACGGTTCGGTGAAAGAGTGGCTGACCGAAATCGCCACCAACAACCTTCATATCGCGCGCAATGAAAAAGGCGCGCACAACGAAGACCCTGTCAAGACGATCAAGGGGCTTAAAAGCTCCATCCGGCGCCTCTATGACGGCAAGGACAGCAAGGTCGGCCTCATGCGCATGTTTTTCCGCACGATGCTGAAAACGTCCATCGGCGCGAAGCCGAAACCGCTCGATATTGCCGCGGCCTGCCGGTCTTCGGAGCTCTGGAAGCGGCATCATGCCTTCAAGGCCCTGTCGGACGGCGATTACGAGGGCTGGAAAACGCATTCGGCCGGCATGGACACGAGAACCCGCCAACTCATGACGCTGGCGGCCCTCATGACAAGCGAGGCCAAGGGCGAGAGATTCTTGCCGCAGCTCAGGGCGTATACCGAATTGTGGGCCGATGACTTTCAGGGCGAGACGTTTGCCGAATGCATCGATGCGCTCGCTTCGTCGCTTCGTTTCAAAGCGGACGCCCAATATCTTTC
>JAQUUS010000115.1 GCA_028693775.1 Alphaproteobacteria bacterium
CATATAGACCAAAGGGAAAGATTAATCCAGATTTTCGCCGCGCCGCAGATCAGCTTTCGTTTTTTGCTTTCCTTCGAAAAGCGGCCGCAAGGTAGACGCCCAGGATCGTTACTTTTTCGGCGTAGAAGGTCAGCTCTTCGAGGGCCCGGCGGAGCGGCGGTTCGTCAGCGTGGCCTTCGACATCGATCCAGAATTGCGCCGCGTTGAAGCTTCCGTTTGTGAAGTAACTTTCGAGCCTCGTGATGTTGATCCCGTTCGTTGCGAACCCGCCCAGCGTTTTGTAGAGCGCTGACGGTATGTTTTGCGTGCGGTAGAGCAGCGTTGTGATGCACGGGCCTTCTTCGGGGCGCGGGCGGCTTTCCTTCGGCGACAGGATCAGGCATCGCGTCGTGTTGCCGGGGAGCTCGGCTATGTCGGCCGCGAGGCTTTTAAGGCCGTAGAGGTCTCCGGCCAGTCGGGAGGCTATGGCGGCGACGCTTTTGTCGTTGAGCTTCGCCACTTCTTCGGCCGAGCCCGCCGTGTCGGGCCTTACGACGGGGACGATGTTTCGCTTCGCCAGCCACCGCTTGCATTGCGGAAGGGCGTGGACGTGGCTTCGCGCTTCTTTTATGTCGGCAAGCGTTGCCTGGGGGTGGGCAAGAAGATGATGCTCGACCCTTTGATAGTGTTCGCCGATTATGGACAGCCCGCTTTGCGGAAGAAGGGCGTGGACTGCGGCGACGCGGCCTGCTGCCGTGTTCTCGACCGGGATCATGGCTATATCCGCGCGGCCTTCGTGAACGGCGGCTATCGCGTTGTCGACTGTCGGGCAGGGGATTGTTTGGTGTTCGGGCAGGGCTTCGCGGCAGGCGAGCTCGGAATAGGCTCCGGAAATTCCTTCAAATGCGACGCGCTTTCTCATGATCGTTTCCTTTCTCTCGTGGTTTGGGGTCGCCGCGCGCAATGCGCGGGCTTCAGGGGAGATCCCCTTGAACCGAGAGCCGATCATTTCTTTGAGGAGCGGAGCTTTTAGCGGAGGACAGCGCACCTTCCCTGAAACCCGGTTCGGTTCAAGGGGGTGGTAAATCGAAAAGCTGTCCGTTGGTTGCTCATGGGGCGAAGTCTATCTCTTTTGCCGTTTTCTTTCAACTTGTTCGTTGCGCCGTCAGGATCGGGGGGACGGGGCGCTTTTGGCCGGTTGCGCGCGCGTCGGGGCGGAGGGGGCAACCGTGTCGTAGGGGGCGGCTTGGAAGCGGAAGTTTTTGAGGCCTTTTAAATCGCAGCTGTATTGGGAGCCATTCTGAGGCACGAAGAAGTCTTTTTCGATGAAGTCGATGAGCGGGGCGTTCGCTTTTGGGGCGCCGAGGCCGACGTGTATTTCTTTTCGGGATAGAAGCTTCAGGGCGCTTTCCCTGTCATAGCCGCAGAGATAGACGTTCTCTTTTTGCAGGCGCGACGATGTCGTGTCGAGCGCGGCGATAACTTCGTTCAGGGACTTTCGGTATTCTTCGCGCAGTTTCAGTATTTCTTCGATGCATACCGGGACAAGGCAGAAGGTCAAATTCATCGCGGTTGGGGGCAGGACCGAATAATACTTTTTGAAATAGGAATAGAGACTGTCTTCGTCCTCGTTCAGGAAACGCTCGTGCAGGCGGCTGACTTCTGCGCTTGGGATAAGGATCGGCGCTCTTTGTTCCGAACAGGTCAGGTCAAACGCCAATTGCAGGTCGCGGTAGTCTTTCGCGATGTGTGCGTTGAGCAGGCCTTTGTTCGGGTTGGGCTTGCCCGGCGCTTTTTCCTCTATTCGAAACGTATGGGGATCGACCACGACAGAGCCCGGTTGATCGTTTTCGAGAATATCCGCCGACAGGATGTTGGCGTTTGTGCCCTGAAGGAAACACAGCGTTTTTTCGAGGTTGTATTCCGACAGGATGTTGGCGTTTGTGCCCTGAAGGAAACACAGCGTTTTTTCGAGGTTGTATTCCGACATGTCTTTGAAGACTTTTTTGGCTCCGACAAGCCGGACTTCAAGCGGATGGTCCGGGGTTTGCGGGATACGGTCGAGGATCAGCTTGAGCGATTCCTCTTCCGTTGAGATGTCGATGTGCGCCAGCGCCGTTTTTTTCGTTACCCGATCGCGGACGATCAGGCACAGGCATTGCCCCAGGTTCGTTGTGCCTATGGGCGCGTCGTCTGAAAAGCCGACTTCGTTTTCTTCGACGGGATAGGCTTTGGGGTCAACCGGGGCTCCGGATTTGGCGATGAATGTGCGCACGAGTTCTTGCCGGACGGGCTTCAGTTTTTCCTGCCGGAATTTTTCGGCGTCGGAGGCGCCCTCCTCAAGCTTTTTGCGGTAGATTTCGTGAAGCGAGTAGTGGAGCCTGCCAAGCCTCAGGTGGACATCGCCGATGTTTCCGAAATGATCCAGGATTGCTATTGATTCATTCAGTGCGGGGATGCTTTCTTCAAATCGTTCGCCTGCTTGCGCCGCTCCTGCATAATACGAGAGATTGTCTTCCCGGACCAAGAGGTCTTTTTCTTTCAGGGCGCTGTCGGCGGCTTGTTGAAATGCGTTGAGCGCATGGGTCAGGTAGACGTCCGATTCCTGTGTTACCCAGCGTATATAAAAGCGCAGGGCGTTGTCGTTGTACTCTTTGCTTTCGGATCCGTCCTGATATTCGGCGGCTCTTTCCGGGGCGGCCTTTTTGCTGAAGCCGCTGGGCAATGCTTTTAATTGTTCGACGAGTTTGTCGTAATCCCAAGTCGGGGCGGCTCCGTTAATCAGCATGATGCGCCTTTGGTGTTCTCTTCTATTCGTTTCTTTAAAATGGCGGAAAGATCATGTCTTTCAGCGGGCTTTTTATATCGGTAACAGTTTATGTTATGGATTTACTTGCAGAAAGCGGTTTGTGACATTTGTTTATCCCTTTGCGGCAAATGCTTTTTTTGGGGCTTAGTGTAATCGAAATATTTGGATTTAGCTTGAGCGGTTCCTTTGGCGGAAAAAGGAATGGGGCAGTCTGGAGCGCAAGGGCTGCCTTCAGAAGGCAAAAGAGGGGGGCTTGGGGGCCGGGCGCATTTGGGGGCGAGTTTATTGCTTTAAATGAGGATTTTCAAAACCGGCAGAGCTTGATAAAGTCCGCCATCGCTTCTTGGCTCTTGCCGGGGAGGCTTTTTGTATAACAGGGCTTTTGCGCATGCTTAAATATCATATGGAAATTAAACGGTCTCTGGATTCATCTTACGATATCGAAATCGGATGGGATTTGTGCAAGAGCCTCGTTGACGATATCAAGAACAACCTTGTTCCCGGAATTTCCAGATACGTTTTGATCTCCGATTCAATGGTTTCTCCTTTGTATGCGGAACAAATTCTCGCGCGGCTGAGGGATGCGGCTATCGATGCCGATTTGCTGGTCTTTCCTTGCGGCGAGAGAAACAAAACACGGCAGACAAAAGAAATTCTTGAGGACAGGCTTATCGCCAAGGGGCACAAGCGGGACACTTGCCTTGTCGCCGTGGGCGGCGGGGTTGTGAGCGATCTGACCGGGTTCGTCGCCGGGACGTATGCGCGGGGCATTCCTTATATTGTCTATTCGACGACCCTGCTCTCGGCAGCCGATGCGTCGGTCGGCGGAAAAACCGCTGTCGATACGCCTGAGGCGACCAATCTCATCGGGCTTTTTCATCAGCCAAGAAAAGTTTATATCGATATCAATTCGTGGAAGACGCTTTCGTATCGGGAATTTTGTTCGGGCTTGTCGGAGACGGTCAAGCATGCTTGCCTTGCGAGCTCGGCGTTTTTTGAATTTCTGGAAAAAAACAGGCAGGTCCTTGCCTGTGCTTCTTTCGGTGAGGAGGCCGTTCCCGTTCTGGAGCGTGTCGCTTTTGAGAACGTCAGGATCAAGAGCCATGTTGTGCGCTCGGATCCGGATGAAGACAATTTCAGGCAGGTCTTGAATTTGGGGCATACGCTCGGCAGGGCTTTGGAGGCTTTGTGCGATTTCAAGCTTACGCATGGAGAATGCGTTTCGATCGGGCTTGCGTATCAGGCGGAGTTCGGGCGCCGTTTGGGGTATATCGAGGCGGACGACGTTGCGCGCATCAAAAGCCTGCTTTGCGATTTTCATTTGCCTGTCGAGCTTCCGAAGGATATCGCAACGAAGGCTCTCGTCGATAAGATGTATACGGACAAAAAAGGGAAAAAGGGTCAGATCAGGATGGTTTTTCAGAAAGGCATCGGCGAGATGATGTCTTTTGACGACAGCCAGTTTTCGAGGCCCATGAAAGAAGACGAGATTACCGCTCTGATCGATGAAATCAGGAACGGCTGAGCGGCTGCGCCGATGCCGGGCCCGGCTTTATCTCCAGAAGGGCTGGGTGGTGTAGGCGAGGGAGGCCAGGCCCACTCCGATGACCAATGCTGTGGTGGCTGGGCGCAGGCATTCGGGGCCGACGTGTTGTGCGACTTGGTATGCCGCCAATGTGAAGGCGGGGATGGCCGGGCTGAGAATGACCAGGACAGTGTTTACGGCAGATCTGGCTGCGCTTTCGTCGTTATCGAACATTTTATTGACCTTATTGCAAATTTCATTCGCTTAAATCTTTGGCAAATGAACCATATTCGTTGCTTGAAAGCAATTCGAGAATGCGTCTCCCATTGGGGGGGCAGAATATTAATGCTTTGCCGTTGGGATAAAGTTTTTCTATGTCCGGGAGCGTGTTGCGGGTATGCTTAATTTTGCATCTTTTATAACCCGCCTTGCAAAGGACTATTCTGTGAACGCAAAGAAACTTGTCACTCTTCTTCTTTTGGCTTTTGTCGTTGTCAGTATCGGGGCGATCGTTGCGAAGGAACGCGGGGCTTCGGCGCCGCCGGTTGCCGTTGCTCCAGAAATATCCGGGGAGGGGGCTGTTGTGCCCGTTGCGGAGCAGATGGCTCCTCTTGCCGACGGTCAGAAACAACAAGAGGTTGCGGATCCGGTGAAGGTTGTCGTTTACTATTTTCACGGCAATTTCAGATGCTGGAAGTGCAAAAAAATCGAAGCTTTGACGACAGAGGCTGTGAACAGCGGCTTCGCTCAGGAGATCGAAAAGGGCCGCGTTGCGCTGAATGTCATCAATATGGACGATCCCGGCAATGCGCATTACGTTCGCGACTATCAGCTGGTTACGCGGTCTGTCGTTCTGGCTCGATTTGAGGGCGATACGCAAAAAGACTGGAAACGCCTCGATAATGTGTGGGGGCTGCTCGATAACGATGCGGCTCTTGTCAAGTTCGTGCAGGACGAAACGTCGGCTATGCTGAAAGGCAATCCTTGATGCCTTCGTTTGCGCTCGCCGTCGCTTCGGCTTTCTGGCTCGGGATTCTTACGTCGATCAGTCCTTGCCCGCTGGCGACCAATATTGCTGCGATGTCGTTTGTCGGGCGGCGCGTGGGAAATCCGAAGCTCGTTTTTTTGACCGGCTTGCTGTATTCGGCCGGACGGACTTTGACTTATGGCGTTCTGGGCATGGTTTTGGTTCAGAGCTTGATCTCTGCGCCTGCCGTTTCTCATGTGCTTCAGAAATACATGAATCTGGTTTTTGGGCCGCTCATGATCCTTGTGGGCATGGTTTTGCTCGAAATGATCGTTTTCAATATCGGAAGCTGCGGCGTCGGAGACAGGCTTAAACAAAAAGCCGAGGAGGCCGGGTGTTGGGGGGCTTTGCTGCTGGGCGTTGTTTTCGCTCTTTCGTTTTGCCCCACTTCCGCCGCCTTGTTTTTTGGGAGCTTGCT
>JAQUUS010000116.1 GCA_028693775.1 Alphaproteobacteria bacterium
TGCCCGATCTCTCCGCAAAGCCCGTTTGCGCCGACAACGACATGCCCGTCCAGCACAAAGCCCGCGCCAACCCCCGTTCCCATGATGAGACCGAACACGGATTTGTACCCTTTTCCGGCGCCGTCCATAGCCTCAGCCAGAGCGGCGCAGTTCGCGTCATTGCCCAAAGCGACGGGACGCTCGAACAAAGCCTCCAGATCGGCCCTCAGATTTTTGCCTACAAGGCAAGGAACATTGGCGCAGGTTGTCTCGTCCGAATAAGGCGCGCAAACGCCGATAGTCGCCGTGCCGCCCGGTTGTTCGAGTTTGCGAACGATGTCAGCGCATGTTGCGAGAAAGGCCTGATATTCCCCGGGCGTCGGCAAAGAAGCTTGCGCGATATCCCTGCCCGCGTCGTCAAAAACTGTTCCGGCGATCTTGGTGCCGCCGATATCGAGTCCGATGGAAGTTATCATGATTTATCCTTTAACCTTTTAAGGACATAAAGCCGCAATGCGCTGGATAAATTGCCGTCGCGACCGGCATCCACGCTTGCAACGATATCGTTGATCGAAACGCCGTCCCTAGCCGCGATTACCTTCAATTCGGCCCAAAACTCGGCTTCGAGGGAAACGCTGGTATTATGATGAGCGATGCGGATGGATCGTTTCATTTTATCAAAGAGCCCGGCTTTTTCACAAGAAAAACGAAGATTAGCATTTAGTTATAGATTTTGCCTACCCGTTAGCACAGAATAATATGATTGCGGGCCATGAGAGGGGATCGCCCCGACATTGTCCAAATCTTGTTAAGGGTTGGAGAGAATAGATGGGTGCTATGCCCGCAGATGTGGCCGAAGCCGTTCGGAGAACGGCCCCGTTATACGAACGCGTCAAATCGGTCATCCCGGAAATCGAATGGGCAACCATGGCCGTAGATATCGACGCTATCCTGCGCCTCAAAAAGGAGCGCAACGCGGTCATTCTCGCGCACAACTACATGAAGCCCGAGATTTTTCACGCCATAGCCGACATCCGCGGAGATTCCCTCGCCCTTGCCATTGAGGCCTCCCGGATAGACGCCGAAGTCATCATCATGGCGGGCGTCCACTTCATGGCCGAGACCGTCAAACTGCTGAACCCGAGCCGGACCGTCCTGCTCCCCGCCCTCGAAGCCGGATGTTCGCTTGCGGAGTCGATAACCCCCAAAGACGTTCGCATGATGCGCGAACGCTTCCCCCAAACGCCCATCGTGACATATGTCAACACATCGGCCGCCGTCAAAGCGGAATCCGACATATGCTGCACATCCGGAAACGCCAAAAAGATCGTCGAATCCCTTGGTGTCCGGCAAGTCATCATGATCCCCGACGAATACCTTGCGCAGAACGTCGCCAAACAAACGAACGTAGACATCGTCACCTGGAAAGGCCATTGCGAAGTCCACGAACAGTTTACGCCCGAAGAGATCGAAGCCTTCCGCGACCAAAACCCCGGCGTGGTCATCGCAGCGCATCCCGAATGTCCTCCCGCAGTTGTCGAAAAGTGCGATTTTGCCGGATCGACCGCCGCCATGATCGAATGGATCTCCGACAAAAAACCCGAGCGCGCCGTCCTTTTGACGGAATGCTCGATGAGCGACAACGTCGCCGCCATGGTTCCGCAAACGGAGTTGATCCGTCCCTGCAAACTGTGCCCGCACATGAAGCGGGTTACGCTCGCCAACATCCGCGCATCGCTCGAATACATGCAGCACGAAGTCACCATCCCGGCAGCGATAGCGCCATGCGCGCGCCGCGCCGTCGAACGAATGATTGAGGTTGGCCGATGAAAGCAGTCGTTATCGGAGCCGGCCTCGGAGGTTTGTCGGCAGCCTTGGCGTTGGCCCCTATGCCCGTGGTAGTCGTTTCGCCGTGCGAGCTCGGAGCCGGATGCAGCAGCGCATGGGCGCAAGGCGGAATCGCGGCGGCTGTCGGTTCCGGCGACAAGCCCGAATATCAATTCAAGGATACGATAGCCGTAGGCAACGGCCTGAACGACGAAGACATCGTACGGCAAACGATGGACGACGGCCCGTCGGTTATCGAGCGGCTCGAAAAATACGGCGTCCCCTTCGACCGTGACGCGCAAGGCAACCTGTCGCTTGGCCTCGAAGCCGCACACAGCAAGAACCGCATCGTTCATGCCAAGGATGCAACCGGCTTGGCGATCATGATGGCGCTGATCAAAGCCGTCCGCACGACGCCGACAATAGAAATCATCGAAAACGCGCGAGCGATAGAGCTTGTGCTGAACGATGGAACCATTCACGGAGTCATCCTCGAAAAAGGCGGAAAGGAAATCCGTCTCAACACCCCCTACGTTATCCTCGCGACCGGCGGCGCCGTTGCGCTGTGGCGCGACACGACCGTTCCGCACGAAAACTGGGGCGGCGGCCTTGCCTTGGCGGCCAAAGCCGGAGCGACTCTCGGAGATCTTGAGTTCCTTCAGTTTCACCCGACAGCGTTCGACATCGGACGCGATCCCATGCCGTTAGCCAGCGAAGCGCTTCGCGGCGAAGGCGCAACGCTCATCACCGAAAGCAAGGAAAGATTTATCGACGAGCTTCAAGCCCGCGACGTCGTGGCCCGCGCGATCTGGGAGCAAATGAGCCAAGGCCATCGCGTTTTTCTCGATGCGCGCACGGCGCTCGGAACGTCTTTTGCCGAAAGGTTCCCGACGATCTACGCTATATGCAAATCCGCAGGCATCGATCCGACAACGGCCCCTATCCCCGTCCGCCCCGCCGCCCACTATCACATGGGCGGCATCGTAACGGACAAGCACGGCCGCACGGATGTGCCGGGTCTCTGGGCATGCGGCGAAGTCGCCTGCACGGGATTGCACGGAGCCAACAGGCTTGCCAGCAATTCGTTGCTCGAGGCCGCCAGTTTCGGATGGCATGTAGCCGAAGACATCAAAGGAACGCCCTCCCACGAAGCGATCGAACCCTTGCGCGAAAAAAGCAACCTCGTACATATCCGCGACGCCGCGCGACGGCTTTCCCCCGAAGAAAAAGCACAGCGCATTGCGTCGATCCGCGCCCTCATGTCCGATAACGTCGGCGTCATCCGCGATGCGAAAGGACTGAAAAGCATATCCGAAGAACTGGCCCCATTTGCGGAAGTCTCTGACAGGGCGTTGGTCGGCCTCATGATAGCCCAGTCGGCGCTAAAGCGCGAAGAGAGCCGTGGCGCGCATTATCGAAGCGATTTCCCGGACAGCCGCGCGGAAGCCGTCCATTCGCGGATCCGCCTGTCCGATTTGGAGCACCTGACATGACCCTTACCCCTCTGCCCGACGTGCTGGTTCTGCCGCTTGTCGAAGCCGCCTTGCGCGAAGATCTTGGCCGCGCCGGAGACATTACAACGGACGCCATCGTCCCGGAAACGCTCAAAGGCCGCGCCTCGTTTGTCGCCAGAAACCCCGGCGTAATTGCTGGCCTCGACATGGCAAGGCTGGCGCTTCATGCCGTGGACAGCAAGCTTGCGTTCGCCGCGCTCAAGCGCGACGGCGACGAAGTCGCCCCCGGCGATTGCCTCGCAACAGTCGAAGGATCGATGCGCAGCATCCTGACTGCCGAGCGCGTCGCTCTAAATTTCCTGTGTCACCTCAGCGGCATCGCCACCGAAACCCGCAAGCTTGTCGACGCCATAAAGACGAGCAAAGCCGTCATATCCTGCACGCGCAAAACAACCCCCGGCCTGCGGCTTGTCGAAAAATACGCCGTACGCTCCGGCGGCGGCAGCAATCACCGCTTCGGCCTCGACGACGCCATCCTCATCAAGGACAATCACATTGCAGCCGCCGGAGGCATCCGCCCTGCGCTAGAGCGCGCGCGCAAGGCCGCTGGCCATCTTGTCAAAATCGAGCTTGAAGTCGATACGCTCGAGCAACTCGACGAAGCGCTAAGCCTGTTGCCCGAACACCCCCTCGAAGTTGTCCTGCTCGACAACATGCCTCCGCCCATGCTCAAGCAAGCGGTGAGCAAAGTCGCAGGCCGCCTGAAGACCGAAGCCTCCGGCAACGTCAACCTGCAAACGGTTGTGTCGATAGCCGCGACGGGTGTCGATATCATTTCCGTAGGCGCAATCACCCACAGCGCCCCGATCCTGGATATAGGACTGGATATAGCCTAAGCCATTAATGAAAAAGGAAATCCCCCTTCCATTGCGGGAGGGGTTAGGGGGGGGTGATCGTCTCCGCCATCCCGCTATCCCCAATCAAGGGCGATAAGTTCCAAACTATGGAAGCCTCTTTCTGTCAGGCCGGTCCCTTTCGTTAAGGCGCCTTTTCAGCGTAATCCCCACAGCCGAAAACGCGAACGCATTAAGCAGCGCCACAGGAATCGTAGCATTTTGAATGACTAAAGCAGTAGCGAGCCCCGCCATTGCCAATGCCCGATACCTAGGTTTTTGCTTGATATATTGGGACGTGCTTCCCGAAATCTGTCTCAAATGCCCCATAACAATCTGATGGGCGCCGCCTGCTGCAATAAACCCCGTAAACATCTTGGTTGCCACATAGAGATGATCCGCAGCCTGATCGAGGGCAGCGTCAAGCTGCATCGTGACCATTCCCGTTGAGGCATCGAAAGCGCCCGCCTTGCAGCACATGGCCACCGCAGCGAGGCCAAATCCGACCGAAGTAACGAAGCAGACATCTTTAACGACATCGATTTTATTCAAAAGGCCGAGCGTCGAAGCGATTTTTTGTTTCGTTTCATAAGTTTCCGCAACTTTCCCTATACCGGGAGCGGTTCTATTCGGCGGCCTGCGCTGAAAAATTGAATCCATATAAAGCCATTCGATCTATGAGGGCAATTTTTGGACTATTACCGCTAATTTTTCGTAATGACAAGAAAATCAAAAAAATAAAGGTATCCCAGACGATACTTCCGGATCGCCAAAAAAATGCCGGATACATAGAAAATATTAATAAATGTCGATCCAAATAACCCCTGCGTACAACTGAAAGGCAGATTGTGTTATCAAGCATCTGCAAACAATTCGGCATGTTTCGATGAGAAAAAGAAAAACCCCATTGCGCGGAAGCGTCACGCAAAACGTGTCTGCCCGTGTCGGCGAACAGGATGGCGTCGGATTTTTGGTCCGGCTAGGCCTTCTGGGCGTACTGGTGTTTGTTTTTCTGATCGTGGCCGTACTCGGCTGGAGATCCGGCTGGGTCGCCAAAAAGGCGGAAGAGCTGCAAACGGGTCTCTTCGACCTGACAAGAGACCTCGGCTTCGAAGTCAGAGATATATCTCTCAAAGGCCGCCGCGAAGCGAGCAAAGTAGAAATTTACAGCGCCCTCAATGTGAAGCGCGGCTTGCCGATTTTGGGCATCGACCTGAAAGAAGCCGCAACAAGCCTCGATAAAATCCCCTGGATCGATCACGTTCGGGTCGAACGCCGCCTGCCCGACACCATCTCCGTTATTTTATCCGAGCGCAAACCGATGGCGCGCTGGCAGAAAGACAATCGTTTCTATGTGATCGACGACGAAGGCAAGGTTTTGCATACGGCAAAAGCCGAAAAATTTCCGTCGCTTCCGCAGGTCGTCGGCACCGGTGCAGACAAGGAAGCCAAGGCTTTTTTGAGCATACTGAACGAATATCCCGAGATCATGGAAAAACTGGATTCCGCCGTACGCGTCGGCGAGCGCCGATGGGACATCTACATCCATAAAA
>JAQUUS010000117.1 GCA_028693775.1 Alphaproteobacteria bacterium
TGAGATAATGAGCCAGCTCATCCTCGCTTGCCGCATCGAACTCGCCGCTTGAAATGCGGCCCGAAGGCGAAACGGCGCGATAGGCGAAAGAGGGCATCAGGAGTTCTCCGGCAAGTCCGGATAATAAACGCCCCAAAAATACAATCCCTGTGGCGGAGCGGTCGGTCCGCCCTTGGTCCTGTCGCAAGCCTCGAAAGCGGCGCGAAAATCGTCCAAAGACCAGTTTCCGTTGCCCACCAGCCCCAGCGTCCCGACCATATTGCGCACCTGATGGTAAAGGAAGGATCGCGCCTCGGCCAAAATCCAGATTTCGTCGTCCTCGCGCGAAACCTTCAAAGTGTCGAGGGTTCTCAAAGGCGAATTCGCCTGGCAATTGCTTGCGCGAAACGTCGAAAAATCGTGTTTCCCGATCAAAATATCCGCCGCGCGTTGCATCGCGATTTCGTCGAGGTGCGGAACGACATGCCATGCATAATCGGTCTGATAAGTGAGCGGAGGCCGCCTGTTGAGAATGCGATAACGATAGGAGCGCCGTCGCGCGTTCAGCCGCGCATGGAACTCCGGCCCCATGGCCTCTGCGCTCAGAACGGAAACTTTATGAGGCTTCAAATAGAAATTGACGGCATCGCGAACGACCTCTCCCGTCGTTTCCTTTTCCAGATCGACATGCGCGACTTGCCCGTTCGCATGAACCCTCGCATCCGTCCTGCCCGCAACGAAGGTCGAAACGTCTTCTGCCGAAAACCGGCTCAACGCCTCTTCGAGAACCGACTGCACCGAAATCGCATTGGCCTGCTTTTGCCAGCCGCTAAATCCCGATCCGTCGTATTCGATAGTGAGTTTCCAGCGCGTTGTCATAGCCTTGTTCCCAAAGGCAGCCGCAGCCCGCGCAAAAAAGCCGCGCCGTCCGTCGCGGCCTTCCCGCTGCGCTGAACCTTCTCGAGCCGCAAAGCCTGCGTTCCGCAAGCGACAGTAAACGCATCGTCCAGAAGTGTGCCCGCCTCGCCCGACTTGTCCGCAACCGAGGCGGCCAAAAGCTTCACCGGCTCGCCGTTCAAAAGAAAGAAACACCCCGGCCACGGATGCAGCGCGCGCAATTGCCGTTCCAGCTCCGCAGCAGGCCGCGCCCAATCGATCCGCCCGTCCTCGCGCGTCAGCTTGGCGGCATAGCACGAGCCGTCTTTGGGCTGCGCAACGGCGCTCAGTGTCCCCGCGCGCAAATCGTCCAAAGCGCGAACGATCAATTCCGCCCCCAAAGCCGCCAGTTCGTCATGGAGGCTTTCGGCAGTCGTCGTTTCGGCAATCGGCACGCTCCCTTTCAAAAGCATCGCGCCGGTATCGAGCCCCTCATCCATCTGCATGATGGTAATGCCCGTTTCGGTATCGCCTGCCAGAATAGCGCGCTGAATCGGAGCCGCGCCGCGCCAGCGAGGCAGCAGCGAGCCATGAATGTTCAGGCATCCGCAAGCCGGAGCCTCCAGAATAGCCTTCGGCAAAATGAGTCCATAAGCTGCCACAACGGCAACATCGAGCCTCAAAGCCCTGAATTTTTCCTGTTCCTCCGGATCGCGCAAGGTTTTTGGCGTGCGAACCTCAATCCCCATCTCTTCCGCCGCAAGATGCACCGGCGTTTTGCGGATCTGATGCCCGCGCCCGACAGGTTTGGGCGGCTGGCAATAAACGGCGACGATATCATGCCCGGCCTCGCGCAACGCCCTGAGCGCCGCCACCGAGAAATCGGGCGTTCCCATAAAAGCGATACGAAGGGCAGGGGTGTTTTCCATTGCAACTCGACAGTGAAGACAAAGCCGCACACGCGGCAACGCTATCTATTTCTAACTGCTTGGGGATCGGGCGCAAGCCCTTTCGCGAGCGGATCAGTCCCGCTGGTCCTCGCGGCGTTCTTTTTCGAGCTTGCGCAAAATCATGTCGCGCTTGAGCTTCGAAATATGATCGATAAAAAGCTTGCCGTTCAAATGATCGATTTCGTGTTGAATGCAGGTGCTCAAAAGATCCTCGGCCTCCAGCTCGCAGGTTTTCGCGTGCTGGTCGATATAGGTCAGCCGAATGCGTTTTGGCCGCTTGACCTCCGAATAATGCCCCGGAACCGAAAGACACCCCTCGTTATAAACAAAAATCTCATCCGGTTCGCACCAGACGATTTCCGGATTAGCCATCAAAATGGCCTTTTTGCCGTTCCGATCCGGGGAAACATCGACAGAAATGACACGATTGAGCGACCCGACCTGATTGGCGGCCAATCCGATGCCGTTGCCCTTGTACATGGTCTCGGCCAGATCCTCCATAAACGCGGCGACGTTCTTGTCGACAGCAGGAACGGGCTGGGCAACTTTCCGCAAAACCTCAGCGGGAATGGTCTGAATGGTCAGTAAAGGCATAACGTGTCGTTTTGTTAAATTGTCGTGCACAAACGTGTGCTTACCCCATTATATAGGGGCAAGATATGCTTAATTCTATTAATTTCGTCAAAAACAGCGGTTATTGAAGGCTGATTTCGATGCTCGGATAGGTGGGATAGAGCCGGCAAGTAGGCCCCGCTTGCAAATCCCCGGCGAGTCCCGACGAGGTATTGAAAGCGACCCGTATATTCGGAACGCTCTGCGTCGTCGAAACAGCAGTCGGAAGCACGACGAAATAATAGAATTCGTCCCCTGAACTGCTAGGAATTTCAAGGCCGTTCGCCCAGTATCCACCCGCGCCGCTGCTGGCGGGATACCCGCCGCCATAAGCGCCGTCGCTGGCCAGAACGAGCGTCTGGGCGGTGCCCGTCCCTGTCGGATCGTACGAACCGCTTCCTGCGCTGGTATAAGAGGAACTCGTATCGCCGCTGTCAGTGCGGCATCCGTTGGTGGTAATCCCCGCGATGCTAAAGGTGCGGGAGAGCGTCAGGCGGACATAGGTGTAGGTCTTTCCCGCAGGCCATTCCTGAATGGAAGCATAGCTGCCGAGCTGAGCGCCAGCTGCGACGCCAGCAATATCCATATTCATGGAGCTGGACCCCAGAACGAGAGGATCGACGCAGGTCGGAGCGGCCGAGCCGTCGGTGTAGATCGTACTCCCCGAAGCGCAAAGCTCGAGTTTCTTAAGCGTGACTTCGTAGGCCGTGGCAGTCCCGGTCGCATGCGTGGGAATATCCGCAAGGGCGGGAGAAGCAAGGAAGAGCGAGGCAAGAGCAACGGTCAGATAGCGCATAATCAATCTCCCCTTGCGATGACAACCGAGCCGCCGCGTGTCCGGCGCTCAACGATAATCCTGTTTTCGCGAACGACCTTCGAAAGAGTTTCCTTCGAAAGATCGCGTTTCTCAAAAATGGAATCCGAAATCGCAGGCCCGGTCGAGAGCGTCGGCTTGTCCATCTGCGCGAGCGTAAAGTTGAGCATAAGAGTACTCTGTCCGCGCGCGGCGTTATTGTTGACGTCGTAGCTCGACCACTTGTACGAAAGATTGAAATTCGGATGCAAAGCGAAATCGGCGGTAAAAGTTGAGCCGTTCATGTCCTTCGTGGCGCGTTCTGCGTCCCACCAGAAATAGCCGCCGCTCACCTTGGCCCAAGGCATGTAGGGGAGTTGCGTGGAGAGCCTGAAATCGCGGCCGCTCAAAGCGCGTTCGATCATGCCGCTGGCGGTCTTGTCTCCCGAGACGGCGATATAATCATTAAAGCCGAAATCGAAAACGTTCCACCTGGCCTCACCTCCAAAGCTAATGCGGCGATGGCCATAGGTAAATTCGTTGTCGTAGAACGCATTGACACCGAGCATCAGGGAGTTGTCGGCCATAAGCCTGCGATAGCCGGTACCAAGGTTGGCCGTCCACCTGTAATCGCCATAAAGCGAATAATGGAAAACGCTGCCCTGAAAGAAAACGGTATCCGCGTTATCGTCCGATTGATAAATCGGCTGAACCGTCAGAATGGATTGTTCCGGCTTGCTGTGGCTCAAAAAATCCCAGTTAAGCTCGACGCGCTTGAGCCATTCCGGCTGATCCTCGCCCAGAACAGGCAGAACTGATTTGATTTTTTGCTTGGCTTGCTGCTTGGCGACCTGCCCGGCGAAATCGAGCGCGGCCTGCCCATCGCCAGAATAGTATTGGGCCGAAGCGGAGCTCATGCAAGCGGCGGAAGCCGCGACGCAAAGGGCCGCTCGAAGGAAACCGGATTTTTTCATGAGATCCCCGCATGGAAAAGGACACACGCCTGCCTTATCCGGATCATCTCCATAATTTCGATTCGTTCAAGAGAGGCCGAAGGCAATAAGGCAAAAAAAATCAGGCTGCTGCGTCCGTGTCACCCTTGCCCAAAAGTTTGAGCTCGCGGGTCTGCTTCTCGACGGGTTCAAGTGTGTCCGGAAGCTCTTTTGCGTCTGACTTTGCGCCAAAATCGCGCAATTTCCGGGCCTTGGACAAGACATTGCGTTCAAGGCTTCCGATCATCTTGTTGAAGGCGTCAACGCTTCCCGAAAGGCGCGCGCGCAAATCGTCCACATACCCCAGCATAGTCGCGACAGAAGCATAAAGATCGCCGCCCAAACGCCCCAGTTCCTCTGAATGCTTGCGCAGGTTTTCCTGCCGCCAGCTCATGCCGACGGTCCTGAGAAGAGCGACAAGGGTCATCGGCGTCGCAAGGACGACTTTGTTGGACGTTCCAAAGTCAAAGAGCGTCGGATCGCACTCCAAAGCGTCGCCCAGAATGTGATCGCCGGGAACGAACAGAACGACAAAATCCGCCGCGCCGTCAACCTTGTCCCAATAAGCCTTTGAGCTGAGGATCTTGATATGTTCGCGAACTTGCCGCGCATGTTTTTCCATGGCGGATTTCTTGGCGTTTGCGTCTTGCGCCTGAGCGCAATCCAGATAGGCCGCGAGCGGAACCTTGCTGTCGATAACGATGCATTTATCGCCGGGCAGGCGAACGACATAGTCTGGCCGAATGCTTCCGTCTTCGCCAGAGACGTGATGCTGGGAGGAAAAATCGTGCGTATGCTCGGCCATGCCGGTCATTTCGAGAATGCGGCGGACCTGAATTTCGCCCCATTGCCCGCGCGCGGTCGGCGTGCGAAGGGCCTGCAAAAGCTGCCCCGTCTCCGAGCGCAGTCTTTGCTGGGTCTCGTTCGAAAGGGAAACGGCCTGCATCAGTTCCTTGTAAGCGCCGACGCGCGAAACCTCGAGTTCCTTGAGCTGCGCGTCCATCTTTCCAAGCGTTTCTTTCACAGGCTTGAGCATCTCGCCGATGGCGGTCTGCTTGCTTTCGAGCGTGGCTGCGGCGGCCACCTCGCTCTGTTTCAAACGGCTCTCGGCAAGCTGCAAAAAGCTTTCGTTGCTCTTGCGCAAAGCTTCTGCGGCCAGCGCCCCGAAGCGGTCGCCGAGTTGGCTTTCCGTTTCGATCCGCGCGCGCAAAAAAAGCCAAACGCCCGCGCCGCCCAAAAGAATGCCGAGTGCCAATCCGATAAGAAGAGAAGTCACAATGCCCGAATCCGTAAGAAGTGAGTCGAAGGAAATGTATAGCCTATTTCGAAGGGCTATGCCCAAGCGAAGCCGGCCAAACGCCCGAACGGGCAGGATGCGGGAAAAAGAGGTTAAGTCAAGCCGTTAGCGGGCCTTTTCCTGAAGATACTTGCGAACGGAAGGAAAAGCCGTGGCCGTAAGATCGTCGAAATGATCGACATCT
>JAQUUS010000118.1 GCA_028693775.1 Alphaproteobacteria bacterium
GAGGTGAAGAGGGTCGTGGTCAGGCCAACCGAGAAAAAAACCGAAATGCTTAGTATCGACAAAAGCTTTCTTTGGAAACATACGTCGAACTTTGCACTTCGAAATTCGTCGCAGATGATTTCTTCGGCTGCCGTGGATATGCGGCGGTCGGTGAAGGACTCGTCGTTAATCGACCTGCGGTATGTTTCTTTTATGGACGCGCAGAGGGGGGCTTTGTACTCGGCGATGAGTTCGTGGCGATTGTAGTTCCGGCGGTTCGCGACGCTCGGCGCTCCGAAGCGCAGGGCCGGTAACCACTTCGAGGGCTCTTTCTCTTGCTGCGAGGCGGAGGGCTCTTCGGTGGCGATGCGTTTGAGCGCGATTTCGACCTCGTTCTGAAGGCTCTGTTCGCTTCTCTGTTTTTTATCGCGGGTTATGGTGAAGCCGGCAAGTTTCATCGTTTCTTTTTTCTTGTGGCGGGCAATTCGTTTTAGAACGGATTGGGCGCCGCTACCTTTCCACTGATTATTTTTTTGATATTGCGCGCAGCTTTTATGTACACGCCTTTGTCCCCTTCGAAGCCGGAGTTGTCCTTGCCGGTTTTTTGGGCAATGCGCTCCAGTTCCATCAATTTTTGAAGATTGGCTTCGGCGGCTTCTGCCCTTTTGATCCGAAGGAGGCTTCCGGTTCCGCCGAAGGCTAAAATTGCGATTCCCGCTACACCGGATTGGATCAGTGCCGTGGTTGCGCCGATGGAGAGCATAACCGACAAGAGGACCATGGCGCCGACGCCTCTTTCCGAACATAGATCTGATTTCGCTTGCCGGAATTCCTGGCGGATCACGGCCTCGGCTTTTTTCGCTATGAGCGCGTCGTTGGCGGGCGTGTCATCGATGACTGCGCCGTAGGCGCTCTTTATGGCCGCGCAGAGGGGCTGCTTGTATTCGTTCATGAGTTCATAGGGATTGTATTTCCGGTTGCTTCCGGACGTCAGCGCGCCTTTGCTTGAAATCGCCGGCAGGTTGCCGTTCTTTTCTTCGTCGTCGATGCGCTCAAGGATCGAGGAGATTTCGTCCGGGATGTTTTCCGGCTTGTTTTTCTTCAATGGTGAGGGAAGCTTCATTTTTTGTCCTTCGTTTCAGTCGAGATCGGTTCTTGCCGATCGGCTCCTTCCGGCAATGACGGTTCTTCGTTCATGTGAATGCGAGCTTTCTTTTGCCGGAAATGATTCGGCCGATTCTTTTTTGCGCGCGCTTGTAGACGGCTTTGTTGCCTTTGGCCTTTGCATCGTATTGCCCGCACGCTTCGCTATGATCTCTCAGTCTTTCGTATTTTTGGTGCGCTTTTATCTTGTAGTCGATGCCGCCTGCGATTCCCGCGAGACTTGCGGCAAAGAGCGGCAGGCTTGTAAAACCAAAGGCAACTGCTCCAAGTCCGGCCATGGAGATTCCGATTGCCAGAGCTCCCGTTCGGCTTTTGCGGTTTGAGATTTCGGCGGCGGCTTCGATGAATTCATGGACGATGTTTGTTTCGGCGATTTCGATGTATTTTTCGCGGCTTAAAGAAAGATTTCCCATGCCGGGCCGATAGTTCTTTTCGACTTCCGCGACAATCGCATCGCGATTGCTTTCCGTGAGATTGAACAGGTTGAATGTCCTGTTCTCGATCAGGGCGTTCGAAATGCTCGTTTCCCGGTCAATGCGCGCAAGGGCTTTTTGGACTTCCTCGCGGTCTGTTTCTTTCTTTCGATTCATGGCTTTGTATCGATATATCGTCTTTTAAAATAGGCCCGCATTTTAGCGGTTATACGCCGGGGTGCAGCCAAAATAATACTTTCGGGCGGCGGGTATGGTTAAATTCGAAAAATTCTCGGGAATCAGCTTCAAACTTGATAAATTTTGCAGACTGGCGCATTCATCGGGCCATGGCTCATTCTGATCTTCATATCCCCGTTCATGGGTGGCTCGCTCTCGACAAACCGTTGGGGCTGACTTCGACGCAGGCTCTTGGCCGCGCGCGGCGGCTTCTGGCCGGAAAAAAGGCCGGGCATGGCGGGACTCTCGATCCCCTTGCTACAGGGCTTTTGCCGTTGGCTTTCGGTGAGGCCACGAAGCTTATTCCTTACGTCATGGACGGCTCGAAAGAGTACGAGTTTACCGTTCGCTGGGGCGAAAACCGCTCTACATGCGACAGCGAGGGCAATGTTACGGCCCGGAGCGAAGCTCGGCCCGATGAGGCGCAGATCAGGGCTGTTTTGCCGTCTTTTATCGGCGATATTATGCAAAAACCACCCGCTTTTTCGGCTATCAAGGTTCAGGGCGAGCGGGCTTACGATCTCGCACGGGCCGGGAAAACGGTCGATTTGGCTCCTCGTGAGGTGAGAATCGAGACAATCGAGCTTCTTGGCATTCCGGACGCCGATCATGCTTCGTTTCGCGTTTTGTGCGGAAAGGGCGTTTATGTTCGCGCGCTGGCTCGCGATTTTGCTGCGGCTTTGGGGACTTTTGGCTATGTTTCCGCCCTTCGGAGGACGAGGGTCGGGCCTTTCGGCATCGAAAATGCTGTTTCGATGGCCGATTTGGAGCGTTTGAGTGCCAAAAATGCCGCCAAGGAGGCTTTGTTGCCCATCAAGGCCGCTCTTGGGGCCATTCCGACCCTTGTTTTGACCCCCAATGAGGCCCATTCGCTCAAAATGGGGCAAAAGATCCTCATTAAACCCCAGAATCAGGCCCTTTTAGATGCCACTTTGGTGTTTGCGGAGTACGACCGCATGCCGGTGGCTATTGTTGAGCCTGTGGCCGGGGAGTTCAGGGTCGTTCGCGGGTTTCATTTCTGATTTTTTCTTGTTAGATCAGTTGGTTGGTATGGTCGAGCCTCGCATCATCCTCGGTATCGATCCCGGCCTCAGGCATACGGGGTGGGGCGTTGTTGCGCAAAACGGCAACAGGCTTTCGTTCGTTGCGGCGGGGCGGATCAATCCAGAAACGGACATTCCCATGCCTTTGCGCCTTTTGGCTTTGGCCGAGGGTATTGCCGACGTTGTGCGCGCGCACTCGCCGAACGAGGCGGCGATTGAGGAAACATTCGTCAATAAAAACGCGAAATCGGCTTTGCTTTTGGGGCAGGCCAGAGGGAGCGCGATTTTGGCGCTTGCCCAGCAGGGGCTGAGCGTTGCCGAGTATTCGGCGAACCGAATCAAGCAATCCATTACCGGGCATGGGCATGCGGACAAGACTCAGATTCAGGCCATGATCGGGATTTTGCTGCCGGGGTCGGGGAAACTGGCCCCCGATGCTGCGGACGCTTTGGCCGTTGCGGTTACGCATGCGCATCATGCGCTTTCTGACAGGATTCTGGCGGGAAAATAAGGACGGGCGGCGATGCGTATGCTGCGCTTAATGTACTGAAAGATAAAAATATTTATTTTTTGTGCGCCTGAGCGTGATGTGGCTGTTTTTGGGAAATGTTGCGCAAAATGTGGGGCGGGACGTCGATTTTTCGCGATTTTTCGGTTTTTGGGAAATTTTGTTTATCTTGTTGATTTATAACAAAATGCTGCGCAAAAGAGGGCGCTTGTGCGGCGGGGGTTGTTTGTGTGGGGCGGCGGGTGCCGGATTTTGCAGTCGGCTGTTTTTCTCCCTTTTTGAGACCTCTTGCTAAGGGGGATGTATGGGGAGTACAAATAGAGAACTTTAGCCGCAGGAAAAGTCATGATCGGCAAACTCAGAGGCATTGTGGACAGCGTTTCCGGCTCGCACATCGTTTTGGATGTGAACGGGGTCGGGTATGTCGTTATGTGCTCGGCGCGGACGCTTCGCTCTATCGGCGGCGCGGGCGAGCCTGCAAGTTTGCGTATCGAAACGCAGGTGCGCGAGGATGCGATCAATCTTTATGGCTTCGCCGATTCCGCCGAGCAGGACTGGTTCAGGCTTTTGACGACTGTGCAGGGCGTGGGCGCGAAGGTTGCCATTTCCATTCTTGGCGCGGTTTCTCCGGAGCAGCTTACGAACGCGATTGCCGCTCAGGACAAAACCGTTTTGACGCAGGCCGACGGCGTGGGGCCCAAGCTGGCGTTGCGCCTTGTGACAGAGCTCAAGGACAAGGTTCCGGCCTTCATGGCTTCGGCTGGGAGGATGGCTGTTCCGTCGGCGGGGCCGGTTCCGCATAGTTTGGCCGGGGACGCTCTTTCGGTTTTGCTCAATCTCGGATATCGCAGGGCGGAGGCTTATGCTGCGGTTTCCGCCGCGTCCAGGCGCGAGCCGGAGGCGCAGCTCGATGCGTTGATCAAGGCCAGCCTTTTGGAATTGAGCAGAAAGGATAATGCGGCATGACACCGCCTTCTTCCGCTCCCCAGCGCCTTGTCGAGCGCAATGCTTTGCCGCAGGAAACGCCGGATGTTGCGTTGCGGCCTCAGTCGCTTGACGACTTTTTGGGCCAGCCTTCGCTGAAGTCCAATTTGAAGATTTTTATTGCTGCGGCCAAGCAGCGCGGGCAGGCGCTCGATCATGCGCTGCTTTTTGGGCCGCCGGGGCTTGGAAAAACCACGCTGGCGCAGATTATTGCCCGCGAGTTGGGCGTGGGGTTTCGCGGGACGTCGGGGCCCGTTATTGCGCGCGCGGGCGATCTGGCGGCGCTTTTGACGAATTTGCAGCCGCATGACGTTCTTTTTATCGACGAAATTCATCGGCTTAGTCCGCAAGTTGAGGAAATTCTCTATCCGGCCATGGAGGATTTTCAGCTCGATCTGATGATCGGCGAGGGGCCGGCGGCGCGGTCGGTTCGCATTGATTTGCCTCCTTTTACATTGATCGGGGCTACCACGCGCAGCGGGCTCATTACGCGGCCTTTGCGCGAACGCTTTGGAATCCCTCTCAGATTGCAGTTTTATTCGCCGGAGGAGTTGCAGCAAATTATTGCACGGGCCGCAGCAAAACTCGATTTGCCGCTGACGGCGGACGGGGCGGGGGAGATTGCGCGGAGGGCGCGCGGGACGCCTCGCGTTGCCGGGCGTTTGCTGCGCCGTGTGCGCGATATTGCGATAGTGGGCGGCGCAGCGGAGATCGATGCTGCGGTCGCGGACGGCGCGTTGTCGCGGCTTGAGGTCGACAGGCTCGGGTTCGATATGATGGATCGTAAGTACTTGAGTCTTATTGCGGAAAATTATGGCGGCGGGCCTGTGGGCGTCGAGACGCTCGGCGCGGCGCTTTCGGAGCAACGCGACGTTCTGGAGGAAGTGATCGAGCCTTATCTCATTCAGCAGGGCTTGTTGCAACGGACCCCGAGGGGACGCATGTTGACCGAGGCCGGATACAGGCATATCGGGTTGACCTTGCCTGCCGGGAGACAGGCCGGGCTTGCGTTCGAGGTTCAGGAAGACAATGACGATGAATGAAAACGGCGCGCCCCAGCGCATTCAGGTCCGGATTTATTACGAAGATACCGATGCGGGCGGCGTTGTTTATTACGCTAACTATCTGCGCTATGCGGAGCGTGCGCGCATGGAGTTCTTGCGCAAGTTCGGCTACAGTCATCAAAAGACGCTGGATGAGACTAGGTCGGTTCTCGTCGTTCGCCATGTCGATGTGGACTACAAGGCTCCGGCGCGGCTCGATGAGCTGCTCGATATCGAAACCGAGGTTGTCGAGTGCAAAAACGCCTCTTTGACCATGCGTCAGATTGT
>JAQUUS010000119.1 GCA_028693775.1 Alphaproteobacteria bacterium
CAAAATTGCTGGTCACGGTCCAAAGGCGCAAAATGTCCGCGCCCATTTTTTCGTAAATAGGCTGCGGTGCGACAGTATTGCCGACCGACTTCGACATCTTGCGGCCTTGCTCATCGAGCGTAAAGCCGTGCGTCAGGACTTTCTCGAACGGCGCGCGGCCCTTGGTTCCGCAACCTTCGAGCAGGGACGACTGGAACCAGCCGCGATGCTGATCCGAGCCTTCGAGATAAAGAGTCGCAGGCCAGTCAAGGGCAGGCCATTCGCCCGCCAGCTTCTGATCGAGCACAAACGTATGCGTCGAGCCGGAGTCGAACCAGACGTCGAGAATGTCGAACACCTGCGTATAGTCTTCGGCCTTGTATCCGCCGCCGAGAAAATCCTCGGCCTTGTGCGCATACCATGCATCCGCGCCTTCGGCGTCGAAGGCGGAAACGATGCGGTCGAGCACGGCCTGATCGTCGAGGATCTTCCCTGTTTTCTTGTTCACAAAGAGCGCAATCGGAACGCCCCAAACGCGCTGGCGGCTGATGCACCAGTCGGGCCGGGTTTCGACCATGCCCAGAATGCGGTTTTCGCCGATAGCCGGATACCATTCGGTATCCTTGACGGCCTGAACCGCGAGTTCGCGCAAAGTCTTGCCGCGAGCCTCGATCTTTTTATCCAGCGCAATGAACCATTGCGGCGTGGTACGGAAAATGAGCGGGGCCTTCGAGCGCCACGAATGCGGATACGAGTGCTTGATGTTCTTCTTCGCGAGCAGGGCGCTGGCTTCGAGCAGGGCCTTGATAACCGCGCCGTTCGCCTCGCCGACCTTGCCGTCGGGTTTGTAAACATAAAGCCCCGCAAAGCCCTTCACGTTCTCAAGATAGCGGCCGTCGTCGCCCACGGTTTCGTCGAAAGCGATGCTGTATTTTTTGCCGAGATTGAAGTCGTCCTCGCCGTGTCCCGGCGCGATATGCACAAAGCCCGTACCGGCCTCTGTCGTCACAAAGTCGCCGTGATAAAGCGGCACGTCGTAATCGAAATAACCTTCTGAGCCCGCGCGACCCCTGAACGGATGCGCGGCAACGGTCCCCGCGAGTTCGTCCTCGGTCAACGCGGCGACTTTTTCGGCGCGCGCGATCTTGGCGTCCTGAAGGAATGTCTCATAAAGGCTGTCGGCAACGATCAAAAGCTCGCCGATTTTAGCAAGCCCGCCCTCTGCGTTCTCCTCGATGCGAATGAGCGAATAGCCAAACGTCCCAAAAGCCACAGCCCTGTTGGCCGGGATGGTCCAGGGCGTCGTTGTCCAGATCACAACGCTTGCGCCTTCGAGCTTTTTGTTCGGCGTCCTGACGATCGGAAACTTGATCCAAAGCGTCGTCGACGTGTGATCGTGATATTCAGTTTCGGCCTCTGCCAGAGCGGTCTTTTCGACAACCGACCACATAACCGGCTTGACGCCCTTATAAAGCAGCCCGCTCTGAACGAACTTGTACATCTCGCGCAAAATCTGCGCCTCAGCCTTGTTCGTCATCGTGGTGTAGGGATGTCCCCAATCTCCGCAAACGCCCAAACGCTGGAATTCCTGCGACTGGATTTCCTTCCAGTGCGCGGCGAAAGCGCGGCATTCTGCGCGGAATTTCAAAACGGGAACCTGATCCTTGTCGAGGCCCTTGGCGCGGTATTGCTCCTCGATCTTCCATTCGATAGGAAGCCCATGGCAATCCCACCCGGGAATATAAGGGGAGTCGAACCCCAGCATCTGCTGGCTGCGCACGACGGTATCCTTGAGAATTTTATTGAGCGCATGGCCGATATGAATATTGCCGTTGGCATAAGGAGGGCCGTCATGAAGAATGAACTTTTCGCGGCCCTTCGCTTTTTCGCGAAGCTTTCCGTAAAGATCCATCTTTTGCCAGCGGGCTAAAAGCTCCGGCTCTTTCTTGGCCAGGCCGCCCTGCATGGGAAACCCTGTCTGAGGCAGGAAAACGGTACTGCGGTAATCTGCCTTTTTATCGTCGCTCATAGATTCAAATGCCTTCGTTAACGGTGAATACGCGCAAAACGCAATAAAATGCGGTTTTCGCAAAGCGTCTTTCCATATACCGCGCTCCGGAGCCTTCCCGCAAGGGGAGGCGGTTCAAAGACTTGTTTTGGTCCGGCCAGAAGGCTTCCTGCGTAAATTTAACCGATTTTGGGCCGAAAAACCTCAGGAATGAAGCGTATCGAGGCCGTTTTTGGCGTTTGAGGAACCGGGTTTGGCGGGCCCCTGAACGAGGATTTCAATTTCCGCCGCCTTTTCAGAGATATCCGGATCGTACATAAACCGCTTTTCTCCGTGCTTTCTCAAGACATCTTTGAGGTGTTCCTCGGCCAGCGGTTTCTCGGTCGAGCTCAGCCCGATCACAAGCTCGCCCCACGCCTCAAGAACTCTCTTCTTGTCTTCGGCCGGGCAATAATCATGAGCCGCGCGAATAAGACGTTCGGCCGTGAATTGAGCGTTCCAGCCCCGGTCTTTCTCGGCATCCTTGACTTCGTCCGTGAGAACCCGGGCGTACGCAAGCAACTGTTCCAGCCCGAGCCGGAGAAGGTCCGGCCTGTCGTCGTCCCTTGCGTCTTCGCAAAATTTGTTCAACCTGTCCGGGGCCGAATGGCTGTTTTCTTCGGCTATTTTTTTGCAGGCGAGCTTCCAGTCCTTCGCGAGTTCTTCCACGTCGGAGGAGTTCTTCGTCCCGAACAGCTTTTTCTCGAGCAAATCGGCAAGCTCGTCCATGTCATCCGCACCGCCAAAGGGAGAGCCGGGCTCGAAACAGCTTCCTGACATGAAGCTTTCGTACTTTTGAAACTGTTTGGTTGCAA
This sequence comes from Alphaproteobacteria bacterium, assembly GCA_028693775.1. Taxonomy (GTDB): domain Bacteria; phylum Pseudomonadota; class Alphaproteobacteria; order UBA9219; family UBA9219; genus CAIXLI01. The sequence continues at coordinate 2,842 of JAQUUS010000119.1, forward strand.
ACTTGTAAACAGGGTCTTTTTTGTTTCCTTCGCTTGCCTTTGTCGCAAGGAGAGCGAGCTTTTCATAATACTGACGGGCCTTCGAGAAGTTCTTCCTGGCCAGGGCGTCGCCGAGCTCTTCGGCCACGGTCAACGGCGTGCTGTATCCGATCTTGAACACGGCATAGCTGCCTACAACCGCCAAAAAGGTTTCTACGGCTCTGCTAACGTCTTTGTCTTCTTTAATGGCCATCTGAAATAGCTTGGTTCAAAAATGAGATATCGGCATTTTAGGGATGGATAACCCGCAAAGCAACGGCTTAATTTTTTGCAACACGTTGTTTTGATTAATAAAAGCAGAGAAAAGGACGAGAATTGCTTGCATGAGCATCCCCGGGCGGGAAAGAAATGCCTCCCTCGAACGCAAAACTCTCCCAAAACCTACGGATTCGAAGAAAAAATTCTTGGCACGAGCCTTGCAGCTTTCCGTGGGACAGAAAAAAGAGGGGTGTTGTTTTGGGTTCTCAGGTCTCCATAGCCGGTGCGATAAATTCGGTTGTAACTCAACCGAATAGAGGCGTTTCCTCACATATCGTCAACGCCATCCAGAAGGCCGCGAACCAGACCGGGGTCGATTTTTCCTATTTGATGAACAAAGCCTCGCAAGAGAGCAGCTTCGACCCTCAGGCAAAAGCAAAAACCAGCAGTGCAACAGGCCTGTTTCAGTTCACGAGCCAGACATGGCTCCACATGATCAAGGAATACGGCGAGGACTACGGCCTCGGGAGCTATGCGGCGCAAATAACCAGGCACGCCGACGGCAAGTTGAGCGTCTCGAACTCCGAGATGAGGAAAGCCATTCTGGCCCTGCGCAAGGACCCGCAGATCTCTGCCGAGATGGCAGGTGAGCTCGACAAGGAAAACGAAGCCTATCTTTCCAAAAAAGTGGGCGGCAAGATCGGCGCGACCGAACTCTACCTCGCGCACTTTCTGGGCGCATACGGCGCGAGCCGCTTCATCAATGAAATGCGGGCGAACCCCGGCGCGTCCGGAGCCGACCTGTTGCCGACGGCGGCTGCGGCCAATCAGTCGGTGTTCTATTCAAAGTCGGGCGAAGCGAAAAGCCTGACGCAAATCTATCAGCGTTACGCCCAGAAGTTCGAAAACACGAACACGCGCTATGCCAGCGTCGAGCCGCAAACGACAGTATCGGCCTCGCGCAACGTCGCAGCGATCCGCGTTGCGAGCCTCATGCCGACCCAAACGGCGGCGACGTCCAGTGCCTACGACGTGCCGGACATCGCAGGCATGCTCGAGAGCCAAACGGCCCGCTCATCCTCAATCGCGTCGACCGGATCGACTTTGTTCAACGCCATGGTCTTCGGGCAGATTCAGCAGCAAAGCCTCGATACGACAGCCCTTTCCGCCTATACCCAGGACGCGGAAAACCGCAAAAAGAACCCCTATAGCGCCTACCTGAACGCGGTTGGTTAACACGCCTTTACCCTCTTTTTGCGTCCATTGTTGAAAGCATTGTTTTAGGGTATCCTTGAAGCATGGTCGCAAGAGAGCGGACCGAACGTTCAAGGGAGGGCATTATGAACAACGACACAAACAAAACCGTTGGAAGAATAGCTCTCGCCGCAGAAATGTTCGGAGCCTTGGCCGCCCAAAAAATATGCGAGAGAAGCGGCATCGGCGCCATTTTCGCGGATGCGGCCGGAGCGGTCACCGGCTGGGCCATTGGCAAAGCCGTTCGCGCGGTTCCCAATGCCCTCAACAAAATCAAAACGCACGCCGAAGCATTCCCGGCAATAGCGCGTCCGGTCCTTGCGCCCTGTTAGGGCTCAGTCTTTCCTGTAAATATAGGCGCGTTCCTTGAAGGGCGAGCGATAATCCATGATCTTGAGGGGCGTCCACTCGTCCCCCAGAGGGAAGGTGTGCGAAATCACGACGCTCCCCGGCTTGAGTTCCCTGTGAAGTTTTTCGCCGACGCGGCGGGCCATGGAAGGGTTGAGATAAAAGACAGCCGCATCGATATCCGAGCAGTCGAACGGCCAGAAATCCCTGCATTCATAGGAGAGATTTTTTGGCCCCAGCCAGCGTTGAACGAGCGCAGCCTGAGCGCAGGGAATGCGTGCGAATTCGATCCCCACAACCTTGGCCTGAGGAATGCGCTTGGCGATGACGCGTGTCAGCTCGCCGCGACCCGAGCCGAGATCGATGACGCGATAGGGATCCTTGCCTCGCGCCGAAGCGTCTTCGCGCAAAAAGTTGGCGATTTTCCTGCGTCCTGCGAAAGTTGTTGCAAGGGTCGGAACGTTTTCGCGGTTGAGCGTCAGTTCATAAGCAATCCGCAAAAAGGCATAGCCCACAAACACGAGAGGAACGGCGGAGGTCCATGTCAGAGGCTGAAGCAGGCTCCACGCGGCGAACGCGGCCAGAGCGAGGGTCACGCCACCGAGAATATTGAGCTGGGATTGGGCCGAAGGAAGGATTTTTCTGACGGAAAAGGGCATGGGAAAATCTTTTTGATCGAAGGACGGCAAGTCTATAGCATGTCCTGAGAAAAAGAGGAAATTCCCATGAGATTTGCAACCTGGAACGTAAATTCCGTGCGAGCGCGGCTAGAAAACGTGCTGTCATGGCTGACCGAAGCGAAGCCCGACGTCTTGCTGCTGCAAGAGATCAAATGCGAAGCGTCTGCCTTTCCCGAAATGGAATTCAAGATGGCCGGATACGGCGCGCGGATTTTGGGCCAAAAGAGCTACAACGGCGTTGCGATTCTGAGCCCGCATCCGATCGAAGACGTCCGCGAAGGCCTCCCGGGCGATAC
>JAQUUS010000120.1 GCA_028693775.1 Alphaproteobacteria bacterium
TTGGCAGAAGTGCGGCCAGAAGATTTTGCCTTAAGGGGCTTTTGTTTGCAGGGAGCGCGGTATGAGAAAAAAAATTTTTCTATTCGTGCTCTTTGCAAGCCTTTTGACGACTCTTCTGTCGATTTATTTCGGCGCTTTGGTTCCCTGTTCCCTGCTTCTTGCCGATGTTCGCTATAGCGGCGATCTTACGGAGGATATTCCGGACGACCTTATTCTCGCCGCCATGAGGGTCAAATACGGAAAATTGACGCCGCTTCGTTGCACCAGGGTTCTCTATGAGAGGAAACGGGATGCCCTTTTGGACAAGTTTTAGCTTGCTCGCGGGGCGCGCCGGATGACGGGCGATCTGACTGCTTTGCCTCTTGCTGCGGACGCCATGGATGCCGTTTCGCGCTGGCGTAGCTGGCTTCTCGGAGAAAAACGCCTCGCAGACAAGACGGCGGAGGCTTATGCGTTCGATCTTCAAAACCTTTTTCATTTTCTCAACGGATATCGCGGAGGGCAGGTTTCGCTCTCGATGCTTTCGGCGTTGACGCTCACGGATTTTCGCGCGTGGCTCGCTCATAGTGCGAGTGCGAATATCGGCGCCGCTTCGAGGGCTCGCGCCGTTGCAGGCGTTCGCAATTTTTTCCATTGGCTCGACAGAACGGGGCAGCTTCATAACGAGGCGGTCGATCTTTTGAAGGTTCCGAAGGTTTCGCGCCGCTTGCCGAGGCCCGTGAGCGAGCCGGAGGCAAGGGATATTGTTTCGCTGGCTGCGGAGTCTCATGAGGACAGCTGGATCGGGTTGCGTGACGAGGCTCTGTTTACCGTTCTTTATGGCGCCGGGCTTCGTATCGGCGAGGCTTTGAGCCTGACGGGCAGCGATTTTGCTCAGGAACGTATCACCGTTACCGGCAAGGGCAACAAGCAGCGGACTGTGCCGTTGCTTCCTGTCGTTCGCGCGACGGTCGAAAAATATCTGGCCGCTTGTCCTTATGCGGCAACCGGCGACAGGCCTGTTTTTGTGGGGGCTCGCGGCGACAGGTTGAATGCGGCTGTCGCTCAGCGCAGTTTGCGCTCTGTGCGCAGGCAACTCGGGTTGCCCGACAGCGTGACGCCTCATGCGCTTCGGCATAGCTTCGCGACACATTTGCTTTCGGACGGCGCTGATTTGCGCAGTTTGCAGGAGCTTTTGGGCCACAGCTCCCTTTCGACGACCCAGCTTTATACGAAAGTGGATTCGCAACACTTATCAAGTGTTTACAGAGCCGCCCATCCTCGGGCAAAATAGAGCTAACGTTAAATGTGTGTTATGGTGTAGTGTTACATTATTATTTTAAATATTACTCATGAGGCCTTCGATGCAAAAAGGGATTTCTTCTCGGCAGATCAAGGCAGCTCGTGCTTTGCTCGATTGGTCTCAGGAGACACTGGCTAAAAAGGCCCGGCTTTCGGTCGCAACCGTTCGAAAACTGGAAGTCGGCGAAATTTCTCCGAGGAGTTCGACGAGCGACCGCATCAGATATGCTTTCGAACGCGCGGGGCTCGAGTTTCTTGAGCCGAACGGCGTCAGGCAGAAACCCGAAGAAATTACCATTTACGAAGGGCACGAAGGTATCTGCCGCTTTTTTGACGACGTTTATGCCTATGCGCGCGAACATGACGGCGACATTGTGACCGTTTGCATCAACGAAGATCCCATTACCGATGCGCTGGGCGAATACGGCGTCATGCACAGGGCTCGCATGCACAATCTGGCTCCGGGGACGCAGGTTAATTGCATTCTGACCGAAAACTACAAGTCCATTCCCGCCAGGTATTGCGAGTACCGCTCGATCTCCAAGCAGTATGTGGATTCAGTTCCATTTTATATTTTCGGCAACAACTTCGCCATTTTCCTGTTCGGTTATGAGCCGTCGCCAAGAATTATCGTTCATCATTCGGCGCTTCTGGCCGATGCCTACCGCAAGCAGTTCTATTCCATGTGGGACAAGGCCGTTTCGGTTTACGTTCCTGAACACATCAAAAAACGCAAAAAGAAATAGGCCTACTTCGATTGCCGCCGCATCTCGTAGAGCGCGATCGCCGCTGCGTTCGAGACGTTGAGGCTTCCGATAGGCCCTTGCGTGGGGAGCTTTGCGAGCTCGTCGCATTTCTGGCGCGTCAGATGGCGCAGGCCTTCGCCTTCGGCTCCGAGTATGAGCGCGGTCCTGCCCGACATGTCGATGTCGGCGAGGGTTTTTTCGCCTTCTTCGGCGAGGCCGATGCACCAGTATCCCGCTTCGCGCAATTCGTCGAGCGCGCGGGAGAGGTTGACGACGTGGAGCAGGGGGGTGACGTCGAGGGCACCGGATGCCGTCTTGGCGAGCACGCCTGTCGAGGCGGGCGCGTTGCGCTCGGTCATCACTACCGCTCCGGCTCCGAATGCCGCAGCCGAGCGCAGGATTGCGCCTACGTTGTGCGGGTCTGTGACTTGATCGAGCAGGAGGATCAGGTCGGGCGGCGGATCGGCCGAGAGAATTGCTTCGAGGCCTTGGTCCGGCAACGGCAACGTTTCGATCACGATGCCTTGGTGCACCGTGTTGGGCGGGACGAGGCGGTCGAGGCCTTCTCGGTCCATTTTTTTGGCGTCGGGGCGCTTCAATAAGTCGTCGCGCGCTTCGTCGATTGTGCGGGTGAAAAGTTTTTCTCCGGCTTCAGACAGCCAGAGGCGCGTGACGCGGCGCTTCGGATTCAGATACGCGGCGCGCACGGCGTGAAGACCCCAGATCAGGATGCTGTCGCCTGCGGGCTTGTAGGTTTCTTCCTTGCGGTCGGGCTTCGCGGACCTGTGCGCCGGTTTGCCCCCGAATTTCGGTTTTTCCCTTTTTTCGGGGCGCTCGGCGCGGTTTTGGCTCCTCGCAGACGTTGCGGAGGGCCTGAATCCGGGGCGAGAATGGTTCGTTGTATGGGTTTTTTTGTTTTTCATGCCTTAAATGTAAGGAAGGGATTGACAAAAACAAGCTAAATCCGTTACTTCCCCTTCCTCCGGTGCCGGAAGGGTGGCCGAGTGGTTAATGGCAGCAGACTGTAAATCTGCCCTCTCACGAGTACGTAGGTTCGAATCCTACCCCTTCCACCAGCCTTCGCTCGCGTTGCGAGCTTCGGCTCGGCTAGCCAGCCTTTAGCCAGCCTTTAGCTAGCCTTTGGCCAGCCTTTAGCCAGCCTTTAGCCAGCCTTTAGCCAGCCTACTAATGAACGGATGTTGCGTTCTCTGGGCGGGGAATATACGCTTTTCTTTATGCAATATGTTTATATCCTTCGGAGCGTTGAGGGCGGACATTATTATGTCGGCGTTACGGATGATTTGAGGGCGCGGCTCGAAAAACATAATAATGGGCGCGTGCCTCATACGGCTAAGTTTAGGCCTTGGGATTTGAAAACTTATGTTGCGTTTTCTGATGTAGATCAGGCTTTCGCTTTTGAGAAATATCTTAAAACGGCCTCCGGGAGGACGTTCTCTAAAAAACGGCTTTAGCTTTAATATTACACGCTATTTCGGGGCGTAATGTTTGCATTGGCCCTGTTTGTTCGCTTCGTAACAACGACGGTGAGAGGTGGGCGGCTCGCCGCCTTCGCGGCCCCAGTCGTTTTCCGGCGCTACGCAAACTGCGTTCGGCGGGAAATTCAGACGGCCCCAAAAGCCTTTGCGCGCATTTTTGCACGAACGGCACATCTCCAGCGCTTGCTTTTCGAAATAGGGATATGTGTCAACGCCATAGATTTTTTTGGCCATGAATAGTCTCCGTTGCAATAAGTCTATTTATGGACGGAGCTTATGGTTAATTCAATAGGCTTTGATTTGCCGACATAACTCGCTTTCAGCCGTTGCTTGGTGCGAGCTGCGGTTTGGGGGCAGGGGCGGCGCTCGCTTCAGGGAAGAAGGCGGCGCTTAGGGTAAAACGGATCGGTTCGTCCATGGGGGTCACATACTCGGGCATCCCGGCGATCACTCCTGCATGTACAGGCTTCGCTTTGCTCGGTTTGCCGTTCTTGTTGTAGTGCGCGGGGACGTCCGCATCCGGATCGAGCGACCATGTGATGTGATAGGGACGGCCGTTGTTCGGGTTGATTTCGGCGCCGTTCACTCGGACAAGGATGCTCTGGATGCGCCCGTCGTCCGCACTCGCGTAGGCTTCGACGGCGGCGTTCTGGAATTTTGCTTGCTCGGCTTCGGCTTCCGGGGTTTGGAATTTGACGCCGTTTTTCAAGGTTATGTGCTCGCCGATCGCTTTGGGATAACGCGGCTCTAGCGTTTCTTGCAGGCGCGCTTTGATTTCCTTCGTGACGGCTAGCGCGACGTTGCCCGGATGAGGTTTGCTGGTTTGCGGACGGGCAGGTTGCGGATCTTCAGGCGCGGCTTTGGACGCTTGCAGGAGGCGTGCGGCGCTTTCGGTGAAGGACGGGTCTTTCATGCCACAATAATGACAAAAGAAATTTAAGAACTGCTTCACGGATATCGTTATCGCGGGATTAACCATCGGGGGGCACTTTGTTCGCCTTTGCAGGGGCTTGCGAAGTTAAGAGTTTCTTGAACGCGGAATTGTATAATTCCTTCATATTTTAAGATGTTCTTTGCCGCCGGATGGGGCATGTCGTTTAACGGACGCGAATTTAAAGATATCGTTCATCGTGCGGCGCATGCCGTCAATTCGGCTGTCGTTTTCGTTTCTTCGCCTCTTTTCGTTCCTATCGTTGCGCTTGAAATCGTTCAACACAAGGTTTTCGGCGCTTATGATTTCCGGCTGGATGGCGCAAAGGTCGATCATCCTAATCGCCTTGTTCTTTATGGCGACGATCATGCTCAATATATTATGCGCATTCCGGAAAAGGCTCTTTATGCGGGGAGCAAAATCTGGGTCGCTCCGAAGAATGCGTCGTTGAACGATTTTGTCGATGCGCTCGAAGAACGGGCGAAGACCGACGGCCCTTTCGATGAGGTCGTTTTTTCTCTTCATGGGGAAGCCGACACTATGTTCTCCGGCGACAGCGAAATCGGCGTCGGCGAACTTCTTTCCGCCGTTGGGGAGAGACAGAAAGGCAAACCGCCGTTCGCTCGCCGTTATGTTTTTGCGGCGTGCCTTGTGTTTTCGAACTCCTTGACCTTTCCGCTGTATCAAAAAGCTGCGGACGATTTGGGCGTGGAAATCGCAGGGGGGACCAATTGCTTGTTCAGCGGGCCTTTCCTCGATACCGGGCGGTGGGTGAAGTTTTCGAAGAACAATCCGGTGTCCAGAGACCGGCTCGATATGCCTGTCGATATCGTCGCTTTTCCGTTCAGGATCGGGATGGCGATCACCGAGTGCGCAGATTTGCTCCTCGACAAGGTTTGCGACACTGGCGATGCTCTTGCCGCCAAGATTCGGCGGCCTCGTTTCGGATTCCGGAATAAACCAAAGCCTCCTCAACGCTAGGTCTCTTCATGCGCTCGGCGGTGCAAAAGCTCACGGAAAACGTTTGGGACAACGCTTTGTCTTTTAACGGTTTTGGCCATTAAGGCAAAAATGTGGCACATTGCTCTTGCCTCTTCTTTATCCCTTGGATATTACTTCGCTGCTTTCAATAAGACTTTTTAACGAAACTCATTTGAAAGGACTGACGATGTCCGGCATGGCTCCTTATGACAGCCGC
>JAQUUS010000121.1 GCA_028693775.1 Alphaproteobacteria bacterium
GGGCGCTGCGCTCGTTAGGAATGTCCATGACGGAGCGAGCGATCAGGAAGGAGCGAATGCGGCCGGTCAAGGCGCGAACGAGAAAGAAACTCAGGACCGTAAGAACGCCGAAAGAAAGAAGCATCGTATCCATCGCGGAAAGAGGACGCGGAAAAACCCCAACGCCTTGCAGCATCCATTAAAATTTAGGAAAACGAAGACCAAGCGCTTTTTTGGCCGAAGCGGGCGTATTTATTAAAGCGGAGCGGGTTCCGGATGAGCCGGAAGGCTTTTGCTTTTTTCTGCGCGTTCATAAACAACGCGTTCGAGGGCGTCCTTATAGATTTCTGCGCCTGAGATCATGCAAATCCCGGCCCAGGGGAGCAGGGTGACGGGATCGTGAGATGTGCCATAATTGAAGGCCGCATACCCGACGCACAAAGCCGAGGCCACCAGATTGTCGCGAGTGACTCTCGAAAAGATCCGCTTTGTGGCGACGGAATAACCTGTTGCATTGAGCCGGAACGCGTTTGTCAGGGCTTTGGCCTTGGCGAGAGGAGAACTCGGGCCTGTTGTGCGAAACGGATCTTCCTTGGCCCATTCAACGAGATTGGGAAGCGCGGAGAGCCCGCCGTAAACCAGTCCGCCGAGTCCGCCGATAAAGCTGAACGAAAGAGGTTCTGTCCCCTGGATGTTGGCAGCTATGCCCGCGACGCAAAGAAGGGTTCCTGCGGTTGCAGTTGCGATGCCAACGGTATCATAAGGAGCGGCCTTCAGGCTGCGAAGAGTGTCTTTCGAATAAGAGACAAGGTGTTGCGATTTTTGAGCGAGTGTGCGAGGCAACTGCGCAATATTAACGTCCAGAGACATTTCAAATCCCACCGTAAAAAACAGACATATATATAGAGAGAAACTACAAAACCGATTTTCTGCAAAAACGTCCTTGAAAGCAAACCCTTTTGGTTTTTATTAACTATGTTTCCACCATTTCTCCGTCTTCCCAACGCATTCTGGAACAAAAATCCTGATTTACCTTTTATTTCCAGTACGTTTGTTAATGTCCCCAGGCCAAATCCGGCTTCAACCAAGGCCCACCAAACACCTCATGACCGAACGCCCATCCACATCCGGCAAAAGCTATTTTGCGCGTTACTGGCGCGGCGAACTTTCGTTGGCGCGGTCGTTGTGGATCAACCAGATTTCAATAACGATTTATTATATTCTTGTCGTTGTTGCGATCCATTATGCGCTTGTCGAGTATTGGCCCGGAGGCATATGGACCGGATCCGGCAAGACCGTATATGCCTTTCTGTCGGCGTTGTCTTATCCAATGCTTCTGGCCTTGGAGGTTTGGTGCACAGTTGGAACCTTGCGCGCGGCCCGTCAGTCGTGGCGCTCAGGAAAAAGAGCGCGGCCCATTGCGGTCTTGCTGTCCAGCATCCTTATTCTCGGATTAACCGTCGCATGCGGCATCGTCCTTGTATACAAGGAGTTTGACGACGGCCCCCCTCAATCGTCTGCCTGCCTTGCAGGCAATACGATCGCTTGCGCCGTATACTAAGAGCCATCTCCCAAACAAATCCCCAGCCCGCGCGCGGTCTTGACCAGCGGTCCCTGCGGATCGACCACGCAGGTATGCTCGATGGCGTCGGCGATGGGAACGTCGACAATGCGCCTGTTGGTCCATGCGACCATGCGGTCGAACTTCCCTTGCTCGATGAGCGTAACGGCATGAACGCCGAAAGCCGATGCGAGCATGCGGTCGCGCCAGTTCGGCTGCCCGCCGCGTTGAAGATGGCCCAAAACAGTCACGCGCGTTTCGGCCTGGCATGCATCTGCAATCTGATCGCCGATAAAATGGCCAATTCCGCCCAGCCGTTTTTCGCCGCCGAAATACTTCTGCTGAATGGTCACTCCCTCCGGGGTCAAAATAGCTTCTGACACGACAACGAGAGCGAAATTGCGTCCGCGTTTCTGGAGCGATTTGATATGCGCGACGATATTCTCGATTTTGTAAGGAATTTCCGGGATCAAAATAACATCCGCGCCTCCCGCGATTCCCGCCGACAAGGCAATATGCCCTGCATCGCGCCCCATGACCTCAAGAATCATAATGCGATCATGGCTGGCCGCCGTCGGTTGCAAGCGGTCCAAAGCCTCCGTCGCGACATCGACAGCGGTGCTGAACCCGACCGACGTTTCCGTGATTGCAAGATCGTTGTCGATTGTTTTGGGAATGCCGATGAGCGGAAACCCGCCTTGCTTGGCCAGCCGCGACAGAATGGCAAGGCTGCCGTCGCCCCCGATACCGATCAGCGCATCGCATCCGAGCGAGCGGAACGCGGCAATGATTTCCTCCGAACGGTCTTTGATAGAGCCGTCGGGCATGGGATAAGCGAAGGGATCGCCTTTATTGGTGGTGCCCAGAATGGTGCCGCCCTGCCGCATGACAACAGTGTCGACGTTTTCGCAAGTAAGCGGAATAACCTGAGGAGGGGAGGTCAACAACCCGTGAGTGCCGTGCTTGATGCCGACGACTTCCCATTTGAGGGTTTGAGCATGCAGAACAACGGCTCTGATGACGGCATTCAACCCGGCGCAATCGCCGCCGCTTGTGAGAATGCCAATACGTTTAGAATGAGTTGCCATATCCCATACCTGTTTTATAAATTCCGAAAATTCTACCACAAAAAATCCAAAGCACCACCGCCAGACTATCTTTTCCGCTCGGACAATCTGTAGGAAAGAACATATTATATAGCAAGAGAAGTCCTGTTGCCCGGCATATGGAAACGAATCGCGGCATGGGCCGCTTCGCCTTCGGGCAAAGAAGCCCAAGGTTAATCCGAAAAAATCGTCCCGACCTAGAAGCCCAGCGTATAGGAGGCCATCACCGAAGTGGCGGTTGCATTCAAAATGGGCTGTTGTTGCCATATGGCTGTCAAGCCGATCCGCCCTGCGTTTTCGATGTCGTATGAGAGCGAGGCGCCTGCGGTCGCCATCGTATTCTTATGGGAGGGCATCGCAATGCTAAAGCTCGTGAACCCGGGAACGATGCTGGTTCCCCGATAATCATTCATCCTATAGGAGAGGTTTTGTATGAGACCTGCGCTAAGAGAGCCGCGCAGATTGTCCGCCAAAACGCCGGAGATGCCGGTTCCTACGAGAGCGGAGAGCATATTTTGATTTGTGTCTTGATAGCTCACGGGAAAAGCCGTCGAGGAAAGCTGGTCATCCATATAGCCGTTGATATTGAGGCTCGTATAGCGCAAGCCCGCATAAGGTGCGAGTACAAGGTTTTTCGACAACGGTTCGACATAGCTCATTTTGAGCTGGTAAGCCTGCCCGTTGGATTGAGTGATCCCCTTCGCGGCCTCGGTCAGGGACGATGCTGTGCGGCCTATCGAAAGTCTGTTCGATGAAAAAGCCGTCGAAGCGTGAACGTTGAGGCCTGTCCCGTCGTCGGAAGAAGACCAGTTGCCGAAGACCCCGAACATGGGCCCCAGACGGCTTTCGCTGACATTGCCTGTGGTTTCCCTGCCGAAGGCCTGATCGATAAAAGCGCCGAAGCGTAGCGCGGGGAGGGGCCTATATCCCACAACGAAAAACCCTGCGCCTGTATTGTTGGCCGCCCCGTCGCCGATACGCGTATAGCGGCCGCCGGCGCTGACGCACATGTTATTTTTGTCGAACAGGGAGCAATCGTAAGTCAACCCGCTTAGCAGAGCGGCGGATTGCGAATTCATGGCGACGCCCAAAGCGGGAGCGTTTTGACGGACATCCTGCAACAAGGCCGTAGAGTTTGGCGTAATATAAAGATAAACGTCATTCGCATCGTATCCGAGAAGATAGCCGAGAGACGTAAGAGACGATAGGTTTGTGCTGAAGGTGGAGAACTCTCCCGTAACCCCTCCTGTTGCGGTAAGAAGCGGATATTTGCCGACGGTGTAAGTTCCGGCCGAAGCGGTAAGAGAGAGTTCGCCGTCGACGCTTGCGGTTCCCGCCACGGATACGGTTTGAAAAGAGTCCGGACTGCAGGAAAGGACAAGATCGCCCGTGCTGCTTTGAGTATAAGTGCCGCCGAGGACGACCGTTGAGCTTGAGCCGGAAAGATCGAATGTGCCGTTATTGATCACAGCCGACGACGTAGAAATGGAGCCGCTTCCGGAAAGAGCAAGTGTCGAGCCTGAATCGATCGTAGTGGGCCCCGTATAAGTGTTGACGGCTGTGAGGTTCAAGGTGCCGCCGCCGGTAACCACAACATCGCCGGGGCTGGCGCCATCGGAAATGACGGAGGAGACCGTTGTGGTTGTGCCCGAAGCCACATTGAATACAGGATCGCCCGATACGGTAATGGGAACGGCGATAGTCATATTGGCAAGCAGGGACAAGGTCGCGGGCGTGGTATCGGACCCGACGAGATCGAGTCCGCCTGTACCCAAAGCGCCAGAAGAGCTGATGGCCAAAGTTGCCCCGGACGTAACCAAAGTTCCGCCCGTATAGGTGTTGTTGCTGTTTGTCAGAGATACGGTCCCGCCTGTTCCGGAGTTCTCGATGATTAAACGTCCGGCTTCACCGGAGGAGGCATCGGTGAATTGACCGGAGAACGTAGCTGAGGTTCCGGATTGATCGATATATCCGTCGTTAGATGTAATCGAAAAATTACTTGCATATGTGCCGGTTTGATCGACGCTTAGCGTCCCGCCGTCGAAGCGAAGATTGTAATTCCCCGAGCCAAGCATCGATACGCTGTTATAGCCCGCCGTGCCGTTATTGTTGCTAACGATATCCGGGGCGGATTCTCCAGCGCTTGTTCCTGTTTGAGATGAATATATGCCGACCGTATAGTTATCGGATTCGAACCCGGTGCCTGAAATCACAATTTTGTCGAACGAGCCGTTTGTGTCGTAAAAGTTCACAAAGGCATAAGGCTCGCCCGTATTTTGATTCAGAAAGGCCGTTGTGGGATTGCCGTAGTATCCGCTGTTGCTCGCAACAAGAGCCGACATCGTCGCGGTGTCGAACGAATAGAGAAGGGTGTCGTCGGAATAGAGAGAAACGGTATTGCCGCTGTTCATAGCGGATATCCAGATACCGAAATATGTAACGTCCTGATTGAGAACGATCGTTACCTGTTGTGTCGTAGAGCTAAAATAATCCGTTGCATAATAACCGGTACCGCCTGCGCCGCCGTACTGGTCTGCCGCCGTAACCGCGACGTTTGTAATTGTGGCGCTAAGTCCCGATATCGCATCATAACCGCCAACGATGCCGGAAAAGCTCGTCGAGAGGGTCTGGAATCCCGATCCGACATAAGCGGAATAAGAGTTGAAATCCTCAACGCCAACGTTTGTGAAGCCTGAAGTCGTTTGCTGAACGCCCGGATCTTCGAGCGTAACCTGAATGGAGTCAGCGCAGGCGAAATCCGCGTTTGCCAAAAGAGCGCCCGCAAACGAACAGGCAAAGACAAAAGACCGGAAGCTTGTGGCCGCGCGAAGCGATGGAATTCTTGATGCGGATATAGGGAGGCAAGGAGATTCAGGCCGCCCGATCTTGTTTTCAGTTCTGGTCATTTGAGGTTTACAAATTAGAAATTGGCTCTTGCCAAAGGTAAGGGGCAATTGGGAAGGATAGATA
>JAQUUS010000122.1 GCA_028693775.1 Alphaproteobacteria bacterium
CGGTCGTCACTGCCAATTTGAGGCTCAACACGCCACGTTTCGCCACGCTGCCGAACATCATGAAGGCCAAGAAAAAGCCTATTGAAACAATCGCAGCGGCCGATCTGGGCGTCGATCTGGCGCCGACCATTCAGACTCTCAAGGTTACGCCGCCGCCGGTTCGCAAGGGCGGGGTCAAGGTTCCCGATGTGGCCGCGCTTGTCGATAAACTCAAAAACGAAGCCAAAGTCATCTGAGAATGGTCAAGCCGGTCGCCAACGTCTTGTTCGATTTGGGCGGGGTTCTAATCGATTGGAACCCCGAATACCTTTATGTCAAGCTCATCCCGGACGAAGGCGAGCGTCGTTTTTTCCTGACCGAAATATGCTCTCAGAAATGGAACGAACGGCAGGATGCAGGCCGGCTTTTCGCCGAAGCCGAGGCGGAGCTTATTGACAAGCATCCGGACAAAAAAGATCTGATCGAGGCTTGGCGGCTAAGATATGACGAAACGATGCGCGGGCCCATCGATGGTTCGGTTGCGCTTCTTAAGGATTTGTGCGCGGCGTGCATCCCGGTTTATGCATTGACGAACTGGTCGTCGGAAACGTTTCCGGCCGCGCAGGCGCGCTTCGACTTTTTGACCTGGTTTCGCGGCATCGTCGTTTCGGGCGACGAAAAAATCGCCAAGCCAGATCCACGCATTTACATGTTGGCCGTTGAGCGCTTCGGTCTCGATCCGGAAGAAACGCTCTATATCGACGACAAGGACTATAACGTCGAAGCCGCAAAGAAACTCGGATTTTATGGACACTGCTTTACATCGCCGGAAAAACTGAAGGCGGAGCTTTTAGAGCTCGGCCTTTTAAAGAAAGAAAGGACTCCCCATGCCCACACTTGTTGTCGCTGAACACGATCATAAAAGTCTTAAAAGTGCGACGCTCAGCACCATAACGGCGGCCGCGAAAATCGGCCAACCGGTCACTGTTTTGGTCGCAGGTCTCGATGCCGCGGCGGCCGCGCAAGAGGCGGCCACGATTCAGGGCGTCACGGAGGTCCTTCATGCCGACGATGCGGCCTACGCCAACTTCCTTGCCGAAAACGTCGGGGCGCTGATTGCCAAACTTGCGCCGTCGTATTCCCACGTTTTTGCTCCGGCAACCAGCTTCGGCAAAAACGTTTTGCCGCGCGCTGCGGGGCTTTGCGATGTGGCGCAGATTTCGGACATCATCGGTGTCGAGAGCGAAGACACTTTCGTTCGTCCCATTTATGCGGGCAACGCCATCGCCACGGTTAAATCGACAGACAAGATCAAGTTTGTGACCGTTCGCGGGACGGCGTTTGACAAGGCGGCCAAGGGCGGAAGCGCGGCCGTTAAGAAAATCGACGGCGCGGGCGATACGGGGCTTTCCCGGTTTGTCGGGGCCGAGCTGACAAAATCCGAGCGGCCTGAGCTGACGGCGGCAACGATTATTGTGTCGGGCGGACGCGGGCTCGATTCCGCCGATAAGTTCAAGCAGATTATCGAGCCTCTGGCCGACAAGCTGAAAGCCGCTATCGGCGCATCGCGCTCGGCGGTCGATGCCGGGTTTATTTCGAACGACTGTCAGGTCGGGCAGACGGGCAAGATTGTTGCGCCGAACCTCTATATCGCCATCGGCATTTCTGGAGCCATCCAGCATCTGGCGGGCATGAAGGACAGCAAAACCATCGTTGCCATCAACAAGGATCCGGATGCTCCGATTTTTGCCGTTGCGGATTATGGCATTGTCGGCGATTTGTTCGACGTCGTTCCGGAACTTACGAAATCCTTATAAGACGGCCCTTTATGAGCTTGGCCCCGGGGGAACAAATGTTTCTCCGGCCCCATGGCTATGTCTTGCGCGGACAGCATGACGTTTAACGCAAGCGGGAGGCCCGGCGCTTTAGCTGAAACGCGGCGTTTTTCTTAACGCGCTTCTCCGTGGCAATGCTTGTATTTCTTTCCGGAGCCACAGGGGCAAGGCGCGTTGCGGGGCGTGCTGACCCATGTTTCCGGATTTTGCGGATCGAACTCCTGCATTTGCAGGGGAACGGCCGCTTGACGGCGCCCCATAACCATTCCTTCGGGCAGGGGATCGCGCATCGGGGCGGGAGCCAGTGCGCCCGCTGCTTCTGCGCCGCTTAGCTCGGTCATGGCGGCCGTGCGTTGGCGCTCGAGGATTTCTTCCATGGAGGGAAGGCTCATACCGGCCTGCATGAGCGTTTGCGTAACCTTCTCGCGGACCGAAACCAGCAAAACCTGGAAGAGCCCAAAGGCTTCCCTGCTGTATTCGTTCAAGGGGTCGCGCTGCCCGTAGCCGCGAAGGTGAATGCCCTGGCGGAGTTGATCGAGCTCAAGCAAATGTTCTTTCCACGCCTGATCCAGCGTGCCCAGAAGAGCCGCTTTTTCCGCATGGTGAAGCGCTTCGGGCTCGATGATCGAGGTCTTTTCTTTGATTTTGTCTTCCGCCGCTTTCTTGATGCGTTCTTCGATTTCGTTTTCGGCGATGCCGTCTTCTTCTGCCCAGGCCGAAATGGGAAGTTCAAGCGACAGGAAATCCCTGACGTTTTCGCGAAGGCCGTCGAGGTCCCATTGCTCGATGTAGGAATGGGGCGGAATGGCCTTTGCGACAAAATCGTGAATGACTTCGTTGCGCAGATCCCGGATCAGGCCCGAGATGTCCGCGGCGGACATGATTTCGCGGCGTTGTTCATAGATGACCTTGCGCTGATCGTTCATGATGTTGTCGAACTTCAGCAGGTTTTTACGAATATCGAAGTTGCGCGCCTCGACCTTTTGCTGGGCCTTGGCGAGCGCCGAGGTGATGAGCGGGTGTGCAATTTTTTCGCCGTCGCGCAAGCCGAGCTTGGCGAGGATGGTTTGCGTCTGATTGTGCGCGCCGAAAATACGCATCAGGTCGTCTTCGAGCGAAAGGAAAAATTTCGATGCGCCGGGATCTCCCTGACGGCCCGAACGGCCGCGCAGCTGATTGTCGATGCGGCGGGATTCGTGACGCTCGGTTCCGATAACGAAGAGGCCCCCGGCCGTGCGGACCTTTTCGCGCGCTTCGTCGATTTCCTTGCGCAGGGCGGCGACTGTTGCGTCATCGGGCGTGCCGTTTGCGGAAAGCTCCGCAAGGCGCGCGTCGAAATTGCCGCCAAGCTGAATGTCTGTTCCGCGGCCCGCCATGTTGGTCGCAATCGTGACGGCGCCGGGCTTGCCTGCTTGCGCGATGATGGCCGCTTCCTGATCGTGAAAACGGGCGTTCAGCACGTTGTGCGGGATGTTTTTCTTTTTCAGGAGATCCGACAGGTATTCGGATTTTTCGATGGAGACCGTGCCGACAAGGGTCGGCTGTCCGCGCTTGCGGCACTCGTCGATGAGCTTGATGATGGCGTCGTTCTTTTCGCCCATCGTTCCGTAAACTTCGTCGTTCATATCGTCCCTGACGACGGGAACGTTGGTCGGGATTTCGACAACCTCGAGATTGTAGATTTCGGCGAACTCGGCGGCTTCCGTCAGCGCCGTGCCGGTCATGCCCGAAAGCTTCGGATACAGACGGAAATAGTTCTGGAAGGTGATGCTTGCCAGCGTCTGGTTTTCGCGCTGAATCGTCACGAATTCCTTGGCTTCCAGCGCCTGATGCAGGCCGTCGGAGAAGCGCCGGCCTTCCATCATGCGGCCCGTGAATTCGTCGATGATGATGATTTTATCGTTTTTCACGATGTAATCGACGTCGCGCGCGAACATTTTGTGGGCGCGCAGGGCCTGATTTACATGGTGAACCATGGTGACGTTGGTCGGATCGTAAAGGCCGGTCGAATTCGGGGCCAAAAGGCCTTCTTCGCCCAAAAGAAGCTCGATTTTTACGTTTCCGCATTCGGTCAGAACGACCGTTTTCGCTTTTTCGTCTTTTTCGTAATCTTCTTCGGCCAGCTTCGGGATAATGGCGTTGATTCTCGTATAAAGCTCGGACGAATCCTCGGCCGGGCCCGAAATAATCAGCGGCGTTCTGGCTTCGTCGATCAGGATGCTGTCGACTTCGTCGACGATGGCAAAGTTGAAGGGCCGTTGAACGAGGTCTTCCTGCGTGAACTTCATGTTGTCGCGCAGATAATCGAACCCGAATTCGTTGTTTGTACCGTATGTGATGTCGGCGGCGTATTGGGCCTTTCGTTGGTCGTCGTCAAGGCCGTGGACAATGCATCCGACCGAAAGCCCGAGGAAATTGTGAATGCGGCCCATCCATGCGCTGTCGCGCTTGGCGAGGTAGTCGTTGACGGTCACGACGTGCACGCCTTTGCCGCTCAGCGCGTTCAGGTAGCTCGGAAGGACGGCAACGAGCGTCTTTCCTTCGCCGGTTTTCATTTCGGCGATTTTTCCTTGATGGAGGACAATACCGCCCCGCAACTGCACGTCGAAGGGGCGCTGGCCCAAAACGCGCCACGCCGCTTCTCTAACCGTCGCAAAGGCTTCGGGAAGCAAGGAATCAAGCTGTTCGCCCGCGCTCAGCCGGGCGCGGAATTCGTCTGTCTTTGCGCGCAGGGCGTCGTCCGACAGGGCTTTGAACTGGGGTTCAAGCGCGTTAACGCGCGCGATGATGGGGGTCTGGGCTCTTAAAACACGGTCATTGTGAGAGCCAAAAAGTTTTCTAACGGCGGAGGAGATCATTCTTGCTTGTCTGGGTCAGGGGTCCAAAAACGCTTCATTCTTTGTGCATCTTTAGATGGCGTTTTTAAGTCTAAAATGCAAGAGAATGTGGCGTTTTTATTCGCAGTCCCCGACCGGGGCGGCAAAATAGCCGCCCGCGGGAGAAAATATTAAGATTTATTGGATGGTGCCCTTCGTTCCGCGCACGACCCAGGAGTCGCCTTGCGGTTCGATAGCGGTGATTTTCCCGATTCCGGGAACGGTGTCGCCGATGCTGACCTTCTTGAGTTCGGCCGTCGAGGCGTCTGCGGCAATCCAGCCTTGTCCGGGCGCTGCGGCGCGCAGGACCCAAGCCACGGCCTCAGCCTTTTCTTCGGCCTTGGGGGCCTTTTTCGCGGTTTTGTGCTTTACGGTCTTGGCTCTTGCGGGCGCTTTAATCTTCTTTTCGAGCTGGGAAATCCTTTTTTCAAGGCCTTCGGACGACCCGTCGCGAGACGTGTCTTCGGCAGACGCTGCGATCTGGTTCAGTTGCTGATTGGCTTGGTCCAGAGCCTTTTGCAAGGCATCGACGCGCTCGGAAAGCATTTCGATGCGCTGGTCCGCTTCGCTGGGGGCCTGAGCTTGCGGAGCGGGCGCTGCCGGAGCCTGGGCTTGAGCCGGGATCGAGAAGGGGGTACCTGCACCGCCAGCCGTATCGTTCGCAGAGGCGGGTTGGGGCTCCACGGAAAGGCTTGGGGCCGGAGCGATTGCCGTCGCGTCGATCAAGGCGTCCGCTTGCGCTACGGAAGATTCAACGGGCGGCTGATCCGGCGCTGCGTTTGCTGCCGGAGCCACGTCCTGTGCATCGGAAAGGGACGGGGGCTCGGCGGACTTTTCTGCCGGGGCGGCTGCGATATTGAGCGGCGAGGACGCTTTGGGCAGCGCAAGGGCGACCGGAGCGGATGTGCCT
>JAQUUS010000123.1 GCA_028693775.1 Alphaproteobacteria bacterium
CGTGTCTGCAATAAGCTCAAGCTTTTCCTCCTGATCTTCCGGCACAAAGCTCGCGAGCGTCAAGGCATGATCGACCTCCGGCAGGCGATCCAGTTTTTCGGCCAAAGCCAAAGCTTCCGGTTGAGAGGCTGCAAGGATCTGTGCCGCATAAGCATCCGACTCCGGATCTTCCATGGCCTCGAACATCGTCAAAACCGATTCCGCCTCCGGGTTTTTAAGGTTGAGAGGATCGAAGTCGAACCTGATCTGCATTGCCCCCGCCAGTCCCGCAAGGGCCAGAAGAACGATCAGCGGAGCGAGAACCTTGCCGTTTGCCGTAAGGAAATTATTGACGGGCGCCAGTGCGCGAATGCCCGGTCCTTCGGATTCGGCCCTGGGCCTGGTCAGGCTCATCAAGGCGGGCAGCAGCGTGAGATTGAAAAAGAACGCAATGACCATACTCGATCCTGCAATCAGCCCCAGTTCCGAAACCCCTCTGTAATCCGTGGGCGTAAAGGCAAAAAAGCCGAGAGTCGTCGCCGAAGCCGCCATGGCGAGCGGCGCGGCGATAGCGTGAGCGGCGTTTGTCAGGGCCGCAGCATGATCGCTTTCGCGGCTATGTTCGTCGCGATAACGAATGCCGAACTGGATCCCGAAATCCACAGCGATACCGATAAACATCACGGCAAAAGCGACCGAAATGAGATTCAAAGACCCGACGGCGAACGTCGCAAAAGCCGTTGAGGCGATCAACCCCATGGCGAGCGTCAGCATGATGGGCAGCACAATGCGCCAGGTCCGCATGGCCATAAACAGAAGCGCCAAAACCAGCACGCCGCTCAGTGCGGTAGAGAGTTCCGCGCCTTCCGAAACGCTCGCAAATTCTTCGTCGTTAAGCGGCGTCGATCCGGTCAGTCTCACGCGAACGCCCGAAGCGCCGGTCAGCCCCAATTCTGCGGCAGCCTTGCGAACGGCATCCGAAGCGGCGGCTCCGGGCTGCAAAGCGGAATAATCCAGAACGGGCTTTGCGACGATATACCTGCGAAGTTCGCGCGCCGCGAACGCATCGGAGCGTTCGGGCATCATCTTGCCGAGGTTCAAAAAGCGATCCTGTCCGTTCAGCGCGGCGTTCATCGTCGCGGCGACTTCGGCCAAGGGTTTTTGAATCTGCGCCGGGTCGACAGCGTCCGCCAGAACGCCCTGAACCATCATCCCCACGGTCCCGAAAAAGCCGCGCAACGAAGGATCGCTGACAATGGCGCCCAGCATGGGTTGGGCTTGCGTCATCTGATCCAAAGCGTCCGCGAGTTCGTCCTGAGAGAGAAAGAGAAGCCCGTTTTCGCGATAAAAGGGCAAAGCGTCCGGGCGGGAAACAAAGGAGAACGTGGCGGGCATGCCCTGCATTTTTTCGGCAAGGGCCGCCGCTGCATTTTCGGCGCGCACGCCGTCTTCTGCGTCGATCACAACGACCATGGTATCGATCTTGTGAGGAAAAGCGGTCTGCAGTTCTTTTTCGCGTTTCCGCCACCCGAGGTCTTCGGACAAAAGTTGGTTAATGTCGGTATTGATAGAGATTGTCCGCACGACATAAGAGCCGAGAAGCGCAGAGGCCAGCAGAAAGGCCAAAACGAGAGCAAGCGCGCGTTTGCGGCTAAAATCGACAAGGGAAACGAGGAACGAAGCGAGCATAAGGAGCGACCTGAGGTTAACGAAGCCGGAAAGAGCGAGAGGTTGCGCAGAAAAAAGGCATTTTGAGGACAGGAGACACTAATGTGATTGCCGAAACAAGCATTTTTGATTATGTCTCAGGGCGACGGGGAGTAGCGCAGCCTGGTAGCGCATCTGCTTTGGGAGCAGAGGGTCGCAAGTTCGAATCTTGTCTCCCCGACCATTTCCCAGTTTCAGCCCCCCTCGCCCGGTCTCCCAAAACCCCAGAGAACGCAGCGTTTGCGAAGATATTTACTAATCGTTTGAAAACTCTTGGCCGTGGTTTTTGAACCGGGAATCCGAATTGTTTTTGTCGTCGGGTTTTGAGGGAAGAGGGGGATCCGCCTCAAGCTTTGAAACAATGTCATCGATTTCTTTACAAAGAGCGGGTTCGGCAGGAAAGAGCTGTTTGATCGTTTGCAGATAGACGCCAAACGCTTCTATCGTTTCCACATGGGCCGTCTTTGCTTTTTCGATCTGAGCAAGCAAGCCGCAAACCTTGTTGGCGCTTAAGTGACGAGGGTTCACGTCGTCAAGAGATTCCGTTTGGTTCAGGAGTTTTTGCGTTGCCGCAGCGCGTTGCCCGTGTTTTTCCCAGTAGTCGCCGTCGGCTATCCGATACCATTTCCATTTGTCGCTCATATGATCGACGACAAAGCCTGTTTTTCCTTCCTGTTGGGCCCGTTTGGCTGTTTCGATAGCTTCCAGAGCGAAACAAACCGTCACCTCCAGAAAGGCGTGGCTGGCTCTGGTTTCAAGAGGGCGGGCCTTCACAAGCGCGTCGGAAAGCTTTGTGATCTCGTTTCTGACGCGCTGCATGCATTCCGCAAGCCGGGGATTGTTTTCTGCAGAAACAAGCTCATCGACAACAACGTTTATGACGCTAAACGCTTCAGCAGCAGATTCCTGCGCCTCGAAGGTCATTTGCGGAGATAACAGGGGGGCGTTCATAAAATATTCTCTGGCGCAACGGTTCCGATACAATCGTGTCTTTATACATTTTCGTAATAATTTCAACAACGCCAAACCCCGTTAACAATGCAATCTCTAGCTATTCGTTAAATAAAATTATCTTGAGGATCGGCCAAAACGAAAGACCAAAAGGGACATCCTGGCGCGATGTCGCAAAATTCCATTCCCCCGTCTCGCCATTGAACGTCTTCAACCCGGGACCGTGGGATGGAACGGAGCGGCCCTGTTCTGCGTAAGTGACGCGCTGGTCAATCCGAAGCACCAAAACAACGGAGTCTATTGCATTGACCATGATGCATTCGTTGAAGTCCCGGCAAAGAGTTTCCTGGTTGCCGCCGCATGCAATCGTATTCACGGGTTAGCTCTTTATTTACACATCGTAAACATAGTTGCGTTGATCTGGCAGGAGAAAAAAATCATGAGGCTGTATTTTAGATCGGCATTTCTCTTTTTAGCGCTGCTAGGCGGCTGTGTCGACACCTCCGCCGTAACGAAATTTGCACAAACGGCTCCCGATCAAACGAAGCTTTCCGCCCTGGCCGATGTATGGGTTGCTCTTCCCGAAAACGAAATAAAGTGGGACATCTATCGCCGCAACGAATTGAAAGACAAGCTGAAGGCAGATCAGCAAGTGCGCCAGAAGCAAAAAAAGAGCCTTGAAGAGCTGAACGGCGTGCTCATAGCCTACATGAACGCGCTTGGTGCGATGTCCGGCTCCGCGCTGTCCGACACAACGGCGCCCGCAAAATCAGCAATCGACGGCCTGAAAGCGCTAAAATCGTCAAAAGCGCTCGGAATTACCGACGCCGAAATTGCATCTGTCAACACCCTGTTCTCATTTGTCGCGAACCTTGCAGTCAGCGGCGTGCAACAACACGAATTGCTCCGGGCGCTCGAAAGCGGCGAGGGCCCCTTTCAAGACATCGTTTCAATCGAAAGAAAAATCGTCAAGCGAGGCATTCTGGCCGGGATTAAAAGCCTGAAATCCTCAATCCGCCGCGTCGACGACGAAGCGCAGGAAACCTTGCCCAAAGACCAGAAGCTTTCCCAGATTGCAGCATTTGCCCTGCATCGCGCCGCAGAAGAAGACCTTTCGTCCTGCAGCGCTCAGGAAGAAGCCGCCAAAGCCTACATAAAGGCGCTCGACAATCTTTCCGAAGCGCACACGGTTCTCTACGAGAGCCGCAACAAGCTGTCGAAACAGACGGTCGAAAAAATCCTCCCCTACATTGAAAAAATAGAAGATGCCTACGCTGCGCTGGGCCAACTATAAGATTTAATCAAAGGAGCATCGGATGAAGAAAAAAGAAGAGGATCTATTGTTTGATCTGGCCGACGCCAACATAGCCTTTGCCGACAGGCTTCAAGAGATCGCTCGCCAGCTTCACTTCAAAGAGCCCGAAAACTCCCAGCTTGACAGAAACGAAAAAGCGCTCCGGGCCAACGCGAGCCTGTTGCAGTCGGCAGCCGTTAGCGAAGCGTTATCGAGCAGCAAGGAAGCAAAGGAAAAAATCGCAGCCGCAACGGCAAGAACGGAAGACGCCGCCGAAAAGATAAAACAAGTCAAGGATGCGATCAAATTCACCGGTCTTCTGCTCTCTCTGGTCTCCAGCGTTATTGTTGGCAAGGTTCCGCCGGTTCTTTCCGCCGCCGACGAACTGCTCAACGCAGCATTGTCTGCAAAAGCGAGGGCCAAATGAAAGGATTTCTGCCTCCGCAGTCATTGAAGCTTGTCGTCGAAGGGCCGGGGATTCCGCCCAAAGGCAAGCGGCAAGCGATCCCTCTCTACATGAAATGCGACGTAGAGGCCTTCAACTATTTCCGTGAGCACAAGGCGGAAATTGACGCCATCACCGGAGATGCCCTGACCATCGCGCTGCCCTCCCAGATCGAGGATGGAGAGTCGTCCATCTTCGGCGACCTCTTCGGCAAAAGCATTAAAGACCGCCGGTTTCCCGGTCTGTCGCGCAGCGACCTGCCCTGTTTCTGGCTGGAAGACAAAACGGGCGGCCACGCCATTATCCGATTGCCTTCCTCGCGCAACGACCTGAATCAGTGTGTCCGGGCAATGTCCGATGCGGCCGAACAAGGAAAAAGCGTCAAGGAAATCAAAAAGGAAGTAGAAAAAGCCCTTGGGTCCAACAACACCTCAGCAAAGGAGAGTTTTATGAGCAAACATCTGGAACGCATTCTCGCAAGCGCCTTCGGCGTCTTTTTCGTTGCGGTGATGCTTGTGCTTGCGGTCTGTTTCCCTGAGCCGTCGCCGTTCCAAATCTTTGTGTTCCGGGTTGTGTTGGCCATAGCGGCGGCAGGGTTCGGCGCGTTGACGCCGGGCTTCCTTGAGGTCAAGGTCTCGAACATGCTGCGGGCGGGCGGCGCGCTTGCCATTTTCGTTGCCGTATACTTTTTCAACCCGGCAACTCTGGTGCTTTCAGCCCAATAGAGCGGCGTGTTGTCCGAGGCGCCGGGCCTCCCTTTTCGTTTCGGCGAGCAGGGGTGTCCGGGGCTTCTTTGCATCGAAAAAACGGTCATATCTTCCCGTGCGGAAGTGTTGTATCCCGGCGGCCCTTCGTCGCAAGCATTTCGCTTGCCATGCGTCTAAAAAATAAGTGCCTATTTAGATGGACAACCGCAAGGCGCTGAATCAATATGAAAAATATACGAATGCGATTCGGTAAAAAACCGCATTTTCGTTTTTCTCCGGTCCCCACGGAACAAGGAATAACCCTCAAATGCCTAAAAAGAGCCAGTTCCTTTGTTTTGCGATTTTAGCCGTTGCGATTCTTCTCTTTTTCCACAATGCCTCCATGGCGTTTCTCAATCCGGGCGCCATGGTTGGGCACGACTACACCTATTTCTTCCCC
>JAQUUS010000124.1 GCA_028693775.1 Alphaproteobacteria bacterium
GGCGCGGGGATGGGCTGCTCGAAGCTCACGACTGCCTTGAGACCGTTGCGCGCCGCGCGCGGCAGCGAGACAAAGGCGCTTTTTTCGGCCACGATTTGCACGCTCTGCTCCGTTCCGAGCCAGACGGACGGATTGGCCAGAATGTCGCCTTCCTTGACGATCGGATAGAGGCCGAATTCGCGGTATCCGTAGTCCAGCGCCTTGGCCGATTCGTCGGCGCGGGCCTGCATGTCCTTCATGCCGTTCAGGACAAGAACCAGACGCCGTCCTTCGCGGATCGCCGATGCCGTAAGGCCGAAGCCGCCGACTTCCGTGTGTCCCGTTTTGAGGCCGTCCACATTCATGTTGCGGTAGAGCAGCGGATTCCGGTTGCCCTGCGCAATGCCGTTGTAGGTGTACGACAGCTCCGAGAAGTAGTGATAATGCTCGGGAAAGTCGCGTTGGATGGCGATGGCCAGAATGGCGAGGTCGTGCGCCGTCGAGTAGTGATTTTCATCCGGCAGGCCGGTCGAATTCGCGAAGTGGCTGCCTTTCATGCCGAGCGCCTTTGCTTTGGCGTTCATCATATCCGCAAAGGCGGATTCAGAGCCGGAGGCCAGGCCTTCCGCAAGAACCACCGCTGCGTCGTTGCCGGACTGCACGATCACGCCCCGGATCAGGTCTTCGACTTTCACGTTGTCGCCGGTGTTCAAAAACATCCGCGAGCCTTCCTGCTTCCACGCTTTTTCGCTCACGGGCAGGGTGTCGTCCAGTTTCAGCTTGCCGGTCTTGATCGCGTCGAACACGAGGTACATCGTCATCATTTTGCTCATCGATGACGTCGGCATCGGCGTTTCCGCGTCCTTGGAGAACAGGACCGTTCCCGTCTGGGCTTCCACGATAATCGCCTGCCGGGCGTTGACGTCGAGGGCCGGGGCCGTTTGCGCTTGCGCGGCTTGAATTCCGAATAACGATAAAGCTACCGCGACACAAAGACCGAGTTTCATCTGACCTCCCCTGTTTAATCGACGGCGGTGCGGGCTCCTGCAACGCCCGCGAGTTTCAATTTTTCAAGAAGCGCGTCGGCTCCCGGAACGTCGGCTACAGGTCCGACGCGTACGCGATAAAATTTGGTTCCGTTGACCACGGCGGTTGTGACCGATGTCGGGCCGAGACTCGACAGTCTGTCCCGGAGCCTTTGGGCGTTTTGGGGAACGGCGAATGCGCCTGCTTGCACATAGATCCTGTTTTGCCCCGTGACGGGAAGCTGGATCGCGTATGGGACGGGTTTTGTGGCCAGCAGTTCGCGGTGCGTTTCTTCCGTTGTGCGGATCGGGCGGAGCGTTTTCGTTTCGTCGGACGCCGAGGCAAGCTGGACAGGCCGCGCCGTTTCGGCGGGCGAACCGTAGCGGCGCATCGCGTCGGCGATGGCTTTGCTTTCGTCGGCCAGAACCTGCACGCGGACTTTTGCCGTACCTTGCCGTTCGAAGCCCAGAAGCTGTGCCGACCGTTGCGACATGTCGATGATGCGCCCGGAGGCGAACGGGCCGCGATCGTTGACGCGCACGACGATGGAGCGTCCGTTGTCGAGATTCGTGACGCGCGCGAGCGAGGGCAGGGGGAGCGTTTTGTGCGCGGCTGTCAGTTCGTCCTTGTTGTAGATTTCGCCGTTCGCCGTCGGGTGGTTGTGAAAATCCGCGCCGTACCACGAGGCGATTCCCGTCTCGTCGTAGTTGTAGTCTTCGCGCGGATAGTACCACTGGTCCTTGATCTGATAGGGCTGGCCGATTTTGTAGTGCGCGGCTGCGGGGGCGCGGGAGCCTGTCGATTGGCTCGAGCACGCGCACAGGGCGGCGGCCAGCGCCAGCGAAGCGATTGTTTTAAAAGACCATTGAAAAGGCATTAGATTCGTCCAACTCCCAACGCGAAAGACGCTAACACAAAGTTGCGGACGGAGTCTATTGCAAGGAGCCGCGTTTATTTGCGTTAATTTTATCGGCAAGCAAACCTACCGACAGGGCGAAATATTTGGACCGATTCCATTTCAGAAGAGCCCGGAAGTTGTCCGTGACGAGATAGGCGGGGCCGTTTGCCCCGTCGGGGCGGACGACGGATGCGTTCGCGCTCGCCCGGCGTTTGCCGTCGAGGCGCCGTCCCCAGCTTTGTCCGCGTTGCCAGCCTTCGGCGGCAAGGTAGTTGGCGATGGAGCCCAGAACGTCGGTTTCCGATTCCCAGATGTCGCGGTATTCGTCTCCGTCCATGTCGACGGCGTAGGCGAGATAGGTCGAGGGCATGAACTGGCATTGGCCCATTGCGCCCGCCCATGAGCCGCGAAGGTCTTCGGGCTCCATGCTTTCGTTTTCCAGAATGCGCAGCGCCGCGAAAAGCTCGGACTTGAAAAAGGAGGCGCGGCGGCCTTCGTAGGCGAGGGTCGCGAGCGAATTGATGACATCGAAATTGCCCGTGTTCGCGCCGAATCCGCTTTCGATGCCCCACAGGGCGACGACGATTTGCGGCGGCACGCCCGTGCGCCGTTCGATTTCGGCGAGTTCTTCCTTGTACATGTGCAGGAGTTCGCGGCCTTCCCGGATGCGGGAGGGGGTGATGACAAGGCGTTTGTAGGTTGCGAACGTGCGCGTCGACTCCGGCTGCTTGCGGTCCAGCGCGATGACCCGGGGGTTGGGAGAAAAGTCGCGCAGCGCGTTGTCGACGACGGCTGCGGAAATGCCTTGTTCGATGGCTTCCTCTTTGAGGTTTTGCAGCCAGTGGATGTCCGCTTTGGAGCGGATAACGGCGGCTTCGGCGCGGGGAAGGGCGGCGATCAGAAGGAATACAAGGGCGGCAGTAAATTTTGTTCGGGCCATATCGAATCGATTCTATTCATAAGACGGTAAGAAACAAGGCCAATGTATTCATGAGCGGCCGTCGTTAACAAGCGTAATTGTTCATCGATTCGCAAAGACAGGGAAAATCCGTAGCGGCCCGTTGTGGCATAGCCCGCCGGAACCGCCCGGACGTTCCAGCCTGCCTTGGTAAAACAGGCCATGGCGCGGGGCATGTGCGCCGCGCTGGTAATGAGGAGCCATGTTTCGCCGGGCTGCGGCCTGGCGAGCCGCGTCGCGAAAACGGCGTTTTCGTAGGTGTTCCGGGACGCGTTCTCGAAAACGATTCGGTCCGCCGGAAGGCCGAGGGAGCCCATGATTTCGCTCGCCACGTCGGCTTCGGAAAGGAGCGTTCGGCGCGTCAGTTTGCCGGAACCCCCGGCGAAAACGAGCCGCGCGTTCGGATAGCGCCGCGACATTTCGAGCATTTTGATGTAACGCCGCGTCGAATCGAGCGCCGTGGCCTGGCCGCGCGCTTCGGATATGTCCGGGTTTTCGTCCCCGCCGATGACGACGATGCCGCTTGCCCGGTCCGGAAGATCGGCGGAAAAGCGGTTCTCAAGCGGAATGAGCGCCCACGTTCCAAGCGGCAGGAGGACGAGGATTACGGCGAACGCGATGGCCGACAGGCAGAGAAATCTTCCGGTCTTTTTGAGCTTCGGGCGGGCGGTTCTTTCAAGAAGAACGCCAGCGATCATTGCAAACAAAAGCAGATTCGCGGGGGCGAACAGGCCCCACAGGATCTTGGAAAGGACGAAAGAGGCCATTCTTTCTCCGACGATAGCTATGGGCCCGTTTCGGCGGGCGAGGAAACTTATTCCTCCATGCCGATTGCGGCTTTGTACAGTTCCAAAAGTTCCTCTGTTTCGCGGCGCTTTTCAAGCTCGATCTTGCGCAGCCGCACGATCTGGCGAATGATTTTTGTGTCGAACCCGACGCCTTTCGCTTCGGCGTAGACTTCTTTCAGGTCTTCTCCGACGGCGGCTTTGTCTTCTTCGAGCTTCTCGATGCGCTTGATAAAGCTGCGCAGCCGTTCTCCCGAAATACCGCCACTTGTTGCTTCTTCTTTCGATTCCTGCGTCATTATGCCTCCGGAGATTTAAACGAGTCCGGGGCGTTTTCTAATGCAGACGCGGGTACGAATCCAGAGAAATAACTTGCTCCCTCCCTGCGATAAGATATTGTGGATGCAAGTTGTCTCATCTCCGGTACCTTTTATGCCCTTTATTCTTCGAAATGAAAACGGCGCGATCATCAAGGTCAGCGCCCGCGGTCTGGCGGGGGCGGAAGTCGTTCCGCATAACCATCCGGAGGTCATCGCGTTTCTCAGGCAGCGCGGGCAGGATCCCGGACAGGTCGAAACCGCTTTAAACGAATTGCGCCGCACAGACGGCGAGATGGCTCGCGCGGTCGAAGACGTCATTATGATTTTGCTCAAGAAAAATCTCATTAAAATGACGGACTTGCCGAAAGCCGTTCAGGATCGTATCTCTTTCCGCGTCAGACAGCGCGTTTTGATTCAGGATATTTACGATCAGGCCACAGGACGCGTTGTCGGTTAAACGTCGTCTTATTTATAAACAAGGTCATCCATGCGCGGCTATTTTGCTGTCGGTGCCGAGGGCATCAGTAAAGGGTTCAATCTCGGAAATCTCGTTCGGACGTCGCACGCTTTCGGCGCGAGCTTTTTCTTTACCGTCAATTCGTCTCTCAATTATGCGGAAATAAAATCCACCGATACGTCGCATGCGGACATTCATTTGCCGTTTTATGCCTACAAAAACATCGGCGAGTTTACTCTGCCCAAGGACTGTTCCCTTGTGGGGGTGGAGCTGATCGAAGGCGCCGCCGAGTTGCCGAGTTTCAGGCACCCGCTGAGGGCCGCTTACGTTCTGGGGCCCGAAAAGGGAAGTCTGTCGCCCGAGATGGTGAAGCGCTGCGACCACGTTGTGAAGATCCCGATGAAATTCTGCGTCAACGTCGGCGTTGCCGGGGCGCTTGTTATTTATGACCGCATGATCTCTCTGGGGCGTTTCGCCGAGCGCCCCGTCAGAGCCGGGGGCGGCGTTCTTATGTCCGAAGGCGGCCGGGAATGACCGGCCGCTTCGCGTTTCGAAAAGAACAGGTTAGGCGTTTTCCTTGATCCACGCCTGTATGGCGGCTTTGGGCTGCGCGCCGACTTTTGTCGCCACGACTTCGCCGTTCTTGAAGATCATGAGGGTCGGGATGCTCCGGATGCCGTATTTGCCGGGCGTTGCCGGGCTCTCGTCGACGTTGATCTTGACGATCGCTATGCCTTCGGCTTCGCTCGCAATTTCTTCCAGGACAGGTCCGAGCATCTTGCACGGGCCGCACCACGTCGCCCAAAAGTCGACAAGGACAGGCTGTGCGGATTTCAAGACTTCGGCTTCGAAGTCGGCATCAGTTACGGCTTTGGTGGAGGTTCCCATGATAGACTCCTCAGTTGTTTCATTTTTTTAAATAATGCCGAAAACCGGTATTTCAAGTCCTTACTTCTGTTTCCTTTTTCTTGCCACCTTTGGGCGAGAAGGGCGGAAAAAGTGCAAGCCTTCGTTCGGCCTCTTCATAACTCTACAATTGTAATGCGTCTTGGCAAGCTGATTTTTTATGCATCCTCTTGAATGCCGTG
>JAQUUS010000125.1 GCA_028693775.1 Alphaproteobacteria bacterium
CCCCGGCCTGTTTTAGGAAAAACCGGATTATTTAAAACAAAGAGAAACAAATGAATATTGCAGGACTCACCATAAGCCGCCAAAAAGCGAAAGACAAAAAGGAATGTCTTGAGGACGAAATCGAGACCATTCTCCAGCGATTTGATTCCGAAGCAAACGGAGACGCACAAGCGAACGCGACGACGGCCCTTCTGCCGTCCGGGCATTTCGGCGCCCTGAAAGTCGTAAAAGGCCAAAAATACAACACCCACGAACTCATTGAGAACTACAGAGAGCCGTTGGTTCAAACCATCGAAGCCCTGTACGCAGACGCGTTCTCGGGAAACAAGCCCAGCAGGGCCGAGCTTGAAGAAAATGCAGAATACATTATCCGCGAAGAATTCCGGGACGCATGCATCGACGTCTCGGTCACCAGGGAATGCTCGTCGATCGGAGGCGTCGTTTTTTCGCTTGGCGCAATCGCCTTGCTCCCGATTGCCGGGTTCTCGGCCTCGGCTGGAATCCTTGCGTCGGCGAGCGGCGTTGCTGCAAGTTACGCGTACCACAAATGGGCGAAAAAGCAGGACCTCAAAATCGACCGCTTCACCCAGCTTGAACGCATCGCAGCCAAAAACGACCAGAACACAGCGTCGTTCGAAGGAGATAAAGGCGTATACAAAAGGGCCGTCCGCAATATCAAAAAAATGACCAAAGGAAAGAAAAAAATTCCCTATCCGTATTGATCCGGGCAAAAACGAAAGGCGAGACAACAAGGAAAAAAGAATGATCAAGAAGAACCGAAAGAATTACAAAGCGGAAATAGACTCGATTTTGAAAAAAATCGAGAAGGACCCGCAGGAAAACTCGTCGCTCGTCATGCGTTCGTCCGGGCTTCCGGCCAAAACGGCCCTGTACTATAACCCCTACGAACTGATCGACATCTATAGAGACCCCCTCGCGAGGGCAATAAAAACCTCTTTCGGTAAAACCGCATTGGACACGCCGGAAAACGATGAAACATACCGCA
This sequence comes from Alphaproteobacteria bacterium, assembly GCA_028693775.1. GTDB lineage: Bacteria > Pseudomonadota > Alphaproteobacteria > UBA9219 > UBA9219 > CAIXLI01. The sequence continues at coordinate 1,007 of JAQUUS010000125.1, forward strand.
AAACAGCCGAAAGAGCGATCCGCGATGAATTCAATTACGAGGCCAAGGACGGCTTGGTCATCAAAGGTGGGTTCGCGCCTATTGGAACAGGCGCACTCTCCGTCGCCGCGGCCGCAACGGGGCTCATCTTTGGAATCCATCCCTTCGCTGCGGCCTGTGCCGGCCTCGGCGGCCTGTCTATAAGTTTCCTGGTCTTCGCAAAAGCGGCCAGCGACAGTTCCGATATCGAGGAGATGTTCCGCCGCGAAAAGCGTGCGTTGAACTACGCAACAGACCCCACGACGATCGAAGGAAACAAAGCGATCTACAAAAGAGCGGAACATAACGTCAAAAAAATCATAGCAGGGAAGAAAAAGATGCGGGAAAACGCTCTCTGAACTCAAAACAAAAACGATGGAACATTACGAAAGCTGAAAAAATGACCGAAAAGAGCCAAGAAAAGTACAAAGCGGAGATAGACTCGATTTTAAAAACAATCGACACGGCCCAGTATAAAGAAACGTCGCTTGTCACGCGTTCGTCCGAGCTCCCGGCCAAAGCGGCCCAATACTACAACCCCTACGAATTGGTCGATATCTACAGCGGCCCGCTCATCAATACAATGAAGGCCTACTACGGACAGGTTGTGCCCAACTCGCCCGAAACCGAGGAGAAGTACCGCCTCACAGCGGAAAAAACCATTCGCGACGCATTCAACTATCAGGCCGACGCCGGCATATTCCGCAGAATAGCCATCCCCTTCGGAACGGGAGCGCTCTTGACCGTCGTAACCGTCCTGCACACCGCTGTCGCCGCCGCAGATCTCATGGGCGGAGGCCTCGGCCTCGCAGGCATTTCTATCAGCTACGCTTTGTTCAAGAAAGCGATGAAAGATAACACCGAAGTCGAAAACATGTTCGAGCTTGAAAGGCTCGCGCTGGCAAACAACACGGATCCCACAAAGCTCAAAGGGAACAAGGCCATCTACAAACGGACGGAACGAAAGATCAAAAAAATCATCGCAGGCAAGAAAGATATGCCGAAGCCTTTTTCACAACCATAAGAAAAAACGACATAAAAACGCGCACAATTTGATTGAAGCCGCGCAAAACCGAAACGATGGAATACCGGGAGAGCAAAAAAAATGGCCGAGAAAAACAAAGAGAATTACGAAGCGGAAATAGGTTCGATTTTGAAAAAAATCGACGAAGCCCCGCATAAAGAAACGGCGCTTGTCGCGCGTTCGTCCGAACTTCCGGCCCGAGCGACCCAGTACTACAACCCCTACGAACTGGTCGACCGTTACAGCGTCCCCCTGAGCAGAGCGATAGAAACCTACTTTGCGCAAGTCGTTTCCGATACGCCGGAAAACAGGGGAAAATGCCTGACGGAAGCCAAAACAGCCATTCGCGAAGAATTTGAACATCAAGCCAGAGTCCTTGGAGAGAGAGAAGCCAAGAGCATTGTAGCCGAGATGGCCTCTCTCTTCGTGATCGTCCTGAATTTTGTATGCATGAATTCGCCCGTCATAGCGTGCGTGGGCGTCGGCGCTCTGATGATGAGTTATCTATCCTACAAAAAAGCGGGCAAGGACAGCAAAGAAGTCGAAAAAATGTTCCAGCTTAAAAAAATTGCCCTTGCGAACGGCATGGATCCCAAAACGATCAAAGGCAATAAAGCCGTCTACAAGAGATCCGAGCGGAACATCCGAAAAATAATCGTAGGCAAGAATAAGATGCCCGATCCTTTCACTCCGAGATAACCCGGGCAGAAAAAAACCATGAAAAAGAAAAAATACAATATCCACGAACTCATCGAATCCAACAAAGAAATCATAACCGCCGCGCTGACCCCGAGTCAGACCGAACAAGGCTGGACCGACGACGAACTGAAAGACAACGTGGCCCGCATGGTCCACCACGAATACAAAACCGCCGCGCACGAATTGACCCAGCAAGCCCAGAATACGGCCACCAAACTATCGACAAGCATGGTCATTCCCCTTGTCGGCCTGCTCTATTCCGGAGCCGTCAACAGCCTTTCCGGAGGCCTGATTTCCTTCGGCACGATCCTGGTGCTGCTCGGCACAAGCTCCCTCCTGCGAGCGACGGCCGAGGCCAACGAGATCGTCGCACGAGCCAGCGTGGACATGGACGCCTTTTCAAGAGAGATAAAGGGCAACGATACGTCCTCTCTCTCCGGAAACAAACGCATCTACGAAAGAGCGGATCGAAGCATCAAAGCCGCCTGCGCCGGAAAAAAAGAGATCTATCTGGCGCTCTAAGGAGCCTGCCGGGCCCACCAGCTTTCCATGACATTGCCATAAGGCGAAAAGCGCGCCGGATGGAGCACGCGCGAAGACCACGACGCAACGTTGTCGGTCCCCAGATAATAAAGCGGAACGAAATAATGTCCGCGCATCAGAACGCGGTCGAGCGCGCGCGTCAAAGCGACCAGTTCTTCGCGGGTCGAGGCGTTCGGAAGCCGGGCGGCCAGATCGTCGACAACGGCATCCCGCACCCCTGCATAATTCCGGCTGCCTTTCTGCCCTGCCGCGACAGAGCCCCAAAAATAAGACTGTTCGTTTCCCGGAGACAGAGAGTTCATCCACTTGTTGGCAGTCACATCGAAATCGAATGCGGCAAACCGCGATTGATATTGAGCGCTATCGACGGTATGCACGCGCGCCTCGATCCCCAAACGCCTGAGAGAAGCGGCCCAGTTAAGAGCGACCTTTTCCTCGGCCGGATCGCTTAGCATGACCTCGAAAGAAACCGGAATCCCGCCCGGCGTCTGCAAACGCCCGCCCTCGAGGCGATACCCGGCGGTGCGCAACAAAGCCTCGGCCTTCAGCAGCCCTGCGCGAAACTGGCTTCGCCCGGCGCTCTGTGGCGGCTCGACAGGCTTCGTAAAAATGTCCGAAGGAAGCCGGTCCGCATAGCCCCTGAGGATCTCAAGCTCCCTGCCCCGAGGCACGCCCGAAGCGGCCAGCTCCGAATTCGGAAAAAAGCTGTTAACGCGCCTGTATTGTCCCCTGAACAAATTCCGGTTCACCCAATCGAAATCGAAGGTAAACTGAAGCGCAGCGCGCAAAGCCGGATCGGCCAGAAGCGGGCGGCGCGTATTGAGCATAAAGCCATAAGCTGGCTCGACGCGGCGGTGAGCGATCTTCTCAAGCTGCACGCGCCCATCGCGCGACGCCGGGACATCGTAGGCCTGCATCCACCTGTTAGGATCGGCCTCGCGGCGAATATCGTACTGCCCGGCCTTGAAAGCCTGCAAGGACACGCTGTCGTCGCGATAATAATCGACCCTGATCTTCTCGAAATTATAAAGCCCGCGCGCGCACGGAAGATCCTTGGCCCAATACGCATCGTTTCGCGCAAACGAAATCGAGCGCCCGGCATCGACCGCCTCGACCCTGTAAGGCCCCGAACCGACGGGAACGCGCAACGTCGTCTCGTTAAATGCGCGGCCCGCCCAGTCATGCCTGGGCAAAACGGGCATATAGCCCATAATCAAAGGCATCTCGCGATCGATACGCCCGTCGGCCCCGGTCTTGAACGTAAACCGGATACGCAAAGGCGAAAGAACCTCCGCCTTCTCGACTTTTTTGTAATAAGTGCGGTGATTGGGCCGCCCCTTGTCGCGCAGGGTCTCATAAGAAAACAAAACATCGTCGGCCGTAACGGGCGTTCCGTCCGAAAACCGCGCCGACTTGCTGAGATTGAAAACGATCCCGGACCTGTCGTCAGCAAGCTCGACCGACTCGGCAATAAGGCCGTAAAGCGTAAAAGGCTCATCGCTTGCGCGAACCATCAGCCGCTCATACACAAGCGAAAAAGTATCGACGCCGACGCCCAAAGGCGCCTGCCCGCGCACAATAAAAGGATTGAGGCTGTCGAACGTGCCCGTCACGCCGAGCTTCAATAAGCCGCCCTTGGGAGCCGCCGGATCGGCATAAAGAAAATGCGAAAAACCTGGCGAACGAAGAGCCTCGCCCGTCATCGCCAAAGACGTCTGCGGCCCGCCGTACCGCGCGGCATGTGCGGGAAAACAGGCGAACAAAACCGCCGCTATCAAGAAACCTTTTTTAATCATGGCAGGGCCCAGACCCGGCGGCGTCGCAAGGACGCGTTATCCAAAATCGATCCAATGACGCTTGTAGCGGCCCAGATTGGCAGGCCGGTTGCGTCCGAGAATCCACGACCGGAACGAACGGCAAGCCGCCTCGAAAGTAAGCCCGCGCCGCTCGAGAATCCAGAAAAACGCCATGATGACGCAGGCGAACATAAAGGTCCACAAGCGCGCATGAACCAGAAACAGAAAAATCGCAAAGAACGCGCGAGCGTCAACCGCGAAAAATCGCGCCGGTTTCTGCGTATTGCGCCAATGAATATCCATGAACCGTCAGCCCCGGAAGTTAATCGTTGTCTCAAATATCCACGTCCGGACCG
>JAQUUS010000126.1 GCA_028693775.1 Alphaproteobacteria bacterium
AGAGGCGGCAATGGATGGAGATCCAACCGCTTTTGCGTTGGCCCGGCCGATGAAGGGGCGTCCGGGGTGCGATTTTTCGTTTTCGGGCCTCAAGACTTCGGTTCGGACGATGATCGAGGGCCGCACCCTCTCGCCTGCTCTGGTTTCGGACATGTCCGCCAGCCTTCAGGCTGCGATCTCGGACAGCGTGGGAGATCGCGCCCGGCATGCGTTTGGGCTGCTGAGGGAGCGTAATGAGGCTGTGACGGCGTTTGTCGCGGCGGGCGGGGTTGCGGCCAACAAGGCTTTGCGGGCCCGCCTTTCCGAAATCGCGCAGGAAAACGGCGTTGCGTTTGCCGCTCCGCCTCCCGGGCTTTGCACCGATAACGGCGTTATGGTCGCATGGGCGGGACTTGAGCGGTTTCGGCTGGGATTGACGGATGCTTTGGACGTCGCCGCACGGCCTCGCTGGCCGCTCGAAGATATCAGAAAAGCTTGATCTGGATCAGGCCGCTTCTTCGGCGGCGTCGGCTTCGGTCAGGATGCGGTAGATGGCGCTCGCATCCTTGGCTGCGCGAAGCTTTTTGCACAGGCCCGGATCGCGGAACAGGCGCGAAACGCTCGCAAGGGCATGGAGATGATCCGCGCCCGCGCCTTCGGGGGAGAGAAGCAGGAAAACCAGATCGACAGGCTTGTCGTCGATGGCTTCGAAGTTGACCGGCTCCTTCAGGCGCGCGAGGAAGCCGAATACCTTCTTCAATCCCGGAATGCGCCCATGGGGAATGGCGATGCTTTGCCCGATACCGGTGGAGCCAAGCCGTTCGCGTTCCCACAGAATGTCGAACACGGCGAACTTGTCTTCGCCCAGCAAATCCGCAACGGAGGTCGCAAGGCTTTGAAGCACGTCTTTTTTGGACGACGCAACCAGCGACGCGTCTATGGATTCGAGGGAGACAAGCTCGCGCATGGACAGTTTCTGTGTCATGGGCTTTCCGGCCTTATGCCTTCGGCGCGGCGGCCGTTTCGGAGGGATCGACCCATCCGATATTTCCGTCGTGGCGGCGATAGATCATGTTGAGCCCGCCGTTCTTGCGGTTGCGGAACAACAGGGCCGGAAGATCGCCCAAGTCGAGGCGCATAACGGCTTCGCCCACAGTCAGGGTTTCGACCGGCGTGGTCATTTCGGCTACAATCGCGGGATTATCGCCGATTTCCTCTTCGGTGGCGGCTTCTGTGTCGCCGCTGATCACGAAGGCATTGGCGACCATTGCGTCGGCCTTCTCGAGCGTCGCGTCGTGGTGGTGTTGCTTGATTTTCGTCTTGTGGCGGCGCAGACGGGCCGAGAGGCGGGTCAGGGCCATATCGAACGCCGGATAGGGGTCGGAGGAGGACGACGTGCTTTGAAGCAGGACGCCGCGTTTGCCGTGGACCATGATGTCGGCGCGGAACAGGTGGGCATCGCGCGAAAAGGTTACGGTCGCTTCAAGGGAATCGCCAAAGTATTTGCCGATAATGTCTTCCAGATGGGTTTGTACGTGGGTCCGCAGGGCGTCGCCAACGTCGATTTGTTTGCCTTTAACAGACAGTTTCATAACGCAACTCATGATAAAAGGTTTCGGATTGCCTCACTCGACGTCCGCCGGAACCCCGCCGGACGCTGTTTATGCCGGAAATCGCTCGGCAAACGCCGCAACCCAACGGACTGCGACGTAAACTCTCGCTTCTTCCGAAGAGAGGCTTGTACATAAGGACAAGTAACTCTTCCTGTCAAGGTAAGGCAAAAGGGTTAAAAAACCAAGCAATACTTGGATGTTAATGGAGTATTGCCTTTTTTGGGGAGTGCCGGAACGGCCCCGGTCGGCCGGGATAACGCGGCTTAACAGACCCTTACGGGGCAGCTCGGGGCGCTTTGAATCCCGGACGGAGCCTCAGGTTCTGTCCCTTTTGAGGGACAGGAGGGGCGCGTTTCGCCGGGGGTGGAGTCAAAAAGCATTGCCGATCATCATATTAGAATTGGGCGATGCTGCTTTGTCCCGTTATCTGGGGCCGGTCGGCGCGATCAACGGGGCGATCTTGCTCATGAAAGCTCTGCACTCGGCTTCGGTCGGGATCGGGGGAGCGACTGGTTTCGTCATTTCGTCCAGTTTTCCTATCGCCACCCTGCGCATCTCGCTCGAATAGTGCTCCGAGTTGGCGAGCTTTGTCAGAATTTCGACTTGTTTTATCTCATCCACAAGCGCCAGATTTTCGAGAAAGCCGGCGATGCATTGCCGGGCGAACTCCGTGTCGAAGCTCTTTTGTTCGGCGCCTGCCGAGAAAAGGTCGATTTTATCCTCGGTCGATTCGGTGGCGTTTACGATAGCGAGAAAGCTTTCGTTGCATACGCGATTGCATTCCTCTCTTCCGAGGTTGTTCTGTTTCAGATACAGGGCCGCGCGCGTATAGGGATCGAACGTATCAACATTCGCTCTGAAGGCTTCGGCATATTGTTTTTCAAGGGCGGACCCTTTCTGGCAATAGATCACAGAGGCCGAATGGCAGAAATCAATTCGCTGTTCGACGTCTTTTTCTTGCGACAGAAGGGGAAGAAGTTTTTCAAGAGCTTTTTCCCTCTGATTGTTGTTGCCGTAATACATGACGCATTTCCAGCCTTTGAATTTAACGGCGTCGTCGTCGATAACGGCGACGTCTTTTATCACCTGCTCGACAATTGCGGGTTTGAGGCCGCATTGATGGGTGACGTATCCCGGAACTTTTACCAAGGCCTGTATGCGCGCAGCCGGATCCTCAATGGCAAGGGCCAGCGAACAATATTCGGCGCCCGCCAGGTCTTTGAAGAAGGCATTGTATACCGAGTTTTTGGCGCCATCGAGCAGAGCGGCCATCTGCTTGGCCGGATCTTGCAAAAGGCGTGTGCCGGCAACGTAGCTGTCGCCGGAGAGCTTCGCCAGATGGCCCCTGTCAATATCTTTATCCGCCACTGCGGCGTAGAGCGTACCGATCCGTTTCTCGGGCGGCAATTTCTCTGCAAAGGAGACAAAAAGAGTTGAGAGAACTTTTTCTTCTTCGCTTTCGGGTTCGCACTTCCGCGCGCCCAGAAGAAAAGTGTCCGCCATGATTTGATAAGTGCTCTCATTGTGTTCGAGGTGCTTGCCAATGAGAACCAGCGGCCCCAGCAGCCAGGGCGCTTGTCCAACGTCCAGGGCAAGAGTGTTTGCGGCGGCTCCGAGCGAGAAAGCGTTGTCGCTCCTGATAGCGGCTTCTGCGAGGTCGAGTGCGGCAATGAAGCCGTCGTTTGATTTTGCCATGATAAAGGCTTCCGGTAAGAGGCGATTGCGGGGCGAGTTTAACCGGGCTACGCGAAAGCAAATAAGGAAAGTTATGGTTAATACGGGCGGGGGCGGCCTGCAAAAGCGATTTTTTTGGCGGTACGGGTTTCTTTGAGCGGGATTTCGAAATCGAGTTCGGCAAGGAGGCGGCGCACTTTTGTTTTCTCCGGGGAGGGCTCGTTTTTACGCCGGGCGTCAGCGAAATGGTTTTCGGCCTCCTCGCGAAACCAATCGGCCCTCGAGTCATCCGACAGGACAGATTCCGAGAAATCCGCAAGAACCGACGCTTCGTATCCGCAGGCGACTCTTTCTGTGGCCAGTCTCTGAAAGTTTTTGTCCGATCCAAACACGAATCTCACAAGTTCCGAACTTGTGGAATCGTTGGGCAGCTGCGTGTTGTTTTGCCGGTCCCAGATGTGCCCAAGCTCGTGGCCTGAAACGACATAGAGAAAGAGAATCTCCGCGTCCGCGATGTCTTTGTAGAAAATCACGTGGACGTTCCTGTTTTTGTCGAAGCCGGTGATTGCCGGCGCGTCTATGTTTTTATCGATTTTTATTTCGACCGGCAGGACGATGCCGAGAGCTTCGGCGTGTGCGCGGACGATTGTTTCGACAGCGTCGAGCTTTTCTTTTTCGCTTGCAGCCGGGCTTTGCGCTGCGAGCCATGTTTGCTTGTTGGCCGGGCGGTCGAAAATAAGCCGATTGGCGGCGTGCGCGGCGGTTTTAAGAACGTTTGTGTCGTCTTCTTTCAGCCCGTTGATGCGCCCGATCCCGGCGTAGATTTGCATTTCGGCGCCGAATTTCCCGAAGTCTTCGGCCTTGCTGTAGGAGTCAATCAGATAGGAATGCCCGATGAGTTTTTCGCGCTCGTCCTGCGTCAGGTCCGATAACGAGAACGGATCCTGCTTCGCAATTTCCAGAAGCGCTTTCAGGGTTTTTTCGGGATCGTACTGCGCGAGTGTTTCGCCGCATTTCGGGCAGGCTTTTGTCAGCGACTGCGCCGCTTGCTTGTAGGCTTCTTTATATTCCTCTTGCGCGGGTTCCCTCGCGATCCCGTGACGCTTTTTGAACGCAAGGTCGGCGGCGGCGTTCAGGCAGTCTTTTCTTCTGAGCTCGCGATGCAGCTTCGGGACGTATTTGGACGGCAGTTTTTCAAGGTAGTTTAAATGATCCAGCGAAGACTGGACCTCGGCAAACCCCAGCCTTTCCTGCTCGGCGCCGGAAAGCTTGTACTTGTTAAAATAAAACGGGCTCGGGTTCGTCATGTCTCAAAAAAAATGAATTTTAAGCAGTTTCGGCGAATTATACCCCAAAACAATGAAATCAATTCCTCTATATTGCTTTTATGGAAACTTTTAATCGGTAAACGGCTGGCTGGCGTTCCGGGGCGCGGCGAATACCGGTTTTGTCGATCCCAGTGCGGTCGATATCCTTCGCGACTTTGCGCCGCAAATGGCCCAGATGTTTGAGAGCGCCTTCCTCGCCGTCAAGCCGGGCGTTGAGGTCGAGAAGAAAGATTCCAGGGACGAGACATTCACGACAACGTCGGCGTCTTTCGATAAAGCTCCGGAGCGGCCGGAATTCCAAGGCGTAACGATAACCTTCAGGGTTTTTGATTGCCCGAAAAAATAACGCTTCTTGCGTTGTTCGGAGCCGACAGGCGGGCCGGAGAGGACGATCAGTCCCGCGCATTTCTCGGGTCAGGCCCTCGGGGCGCCGTCGTCTTTGCCTGTGTGGGAGCGAAAAGGCCGTCGGCCCTGATGTCGTGCTTCGTAAGAACGCGATGAACGACGCCATTTGCCCGGCGGTCCAAAAGATTGGAGAAAACTCTTAAAGCAAAGGGGTTTTCGTTCGGTTCTCTTATGGCGTCGTTGATGCTCCACCGAAGCTCGCTTGTGACGATTTTATTGTTCCCCATATAGCTCTCGTATTTTCTTTTAAACGCGACGGCGAACTTTTCCGGGTCGTGCCTGATATCGATTGTTTGGGCCTCGATTATGTCTTCGAAGGTTATAACGGTGCCGACCGAGGAATTTTCCGAAGCGTTTCGGAAGATGTCGCACAGCGCTTCTTGTTTTAACGCTTCGTAGTTGGCGACTTTTGACTCA
>JAQUUS010000127.1 GCA_028693775.1 Alphaproteobacteria bacterium
CGTTCCCTCTTTAAGGGTCTTGGCCAGTTCGGCGTATTCTGCGGGAACCTTTTGCGCGTCTTCGCCCGTCACCTTGAAGAACTTGCCCTGTTCCTGAATGTACAGATAGGTGTCGTTCGTTTTGATATCGTAGTACGGAACCACGACCTTCGCGGTCGATCCCTTGGACTCCATGTAGTCCTTGATGAGCTTCGCCTGATGCAGGCCGTGTTCGATTTCGACCGCAAACGCCAGAAGCGCCGCCTTGCTCATCCCTTCGGGAACCTTGAAGTTTTTCTCCTCGAGGTAGGCTTCGGGAGAACCGGCCTTCTCAACCCGGTCCACCGCCCATTTCTTGCGGGCGCCCATCTTGGACAGAATGTGGGCTTCCTCGCCGTGCGCATGCGAAGAGGCATGCGGATCGGGGTGCGCGCAGGCGCAGGCGTTGTTCACGCAACCGCAAAGCCCGTGCGGGAAATAGGCAACGACGTCGATGCCTTCCTTGATCGCTCTGTCGAGAAGTGCTTTCGCTTGATCGTTCAGCTGGTCTTCTTGTCCCGGCTCTTCGCCTTCCATCGTGCCGCCGACGTCGCAGGCTACCGCTGTGGCGCTATCGTTCATCAACCATGTGCCGACATAGCGAGAATCCGCGCAGCCGATGGCGAGGACTTTCTTTTCGCCCTTTTCCATTTCGCTGGCGTTTTGCGCGCCGCGCAGTTTGCGTTCAATGAGATTTTCGGAGGCGGAGGAAACGTTGTTGTCCATAATGTCTATCCGTCAGTTGTTGAGTTTCATTATAATTATGCGCGCAATATATCTTATGGCCCGCGCCAAGCCAAAACTTGCTTGATTAACCGGGCAAGCTTTGCTCTCGCTCCACTTGCCCGATTTTAACCAATTTAGACTAAGAACCCATTAACCCCGGCAGCAGCACGAGGACGAGCCCCCACAGCATTCAGAATCCTTGCCTTTTTGGGCGAGGTTGCAGAACTTTTTATCGTTCGCGTCATACGCCCACATTCCGCAGGGGGTGGCTTCGAGTTCGAAGTACTCGACCTTAACCTCAACCGCGCCGTTCGTGAGCTTGTTCAGGAAGTCTTGCGCGAGCTTTTGCTGATAAAATGCGTGCGCGATTGTGATCGCTTTGACGTGCGTCGCGGCGGGCGTGGCGCCCAAGGGAAGGCCGAGCTTCGTCAGGTAATCGGCGGCGTCTTCGGCTTTCACGAGGTCCGTCGCGAACTTCTTGCTCTTGCCCATCGTGCCCAGAATGTCGGCTTCCATGCCGTGACCATGGCCGTGGCCGTGATCCTCGACGCAATTGCAGGCATAGGCGTTGTTGATGCAGCCGCAGTTTCCGTGACCGAGAATGATAAACTCGCGAACGCCGATATGCGCCGCGTAGGTCAGCCAGTTGATGGCGTCCTGACTCAGCGTTCCTGGCTCGCCCTGCTGTTCAAGCGAATTGCCGATGTTGCGATAGCCGAACACCTTTCCGGGGCCGACGCCGACGATCTGTTCGATCGGATTGCGCGAATCCGAACAATAAACATAGGCGCGCGAGGGCTTCTGGCCCGTGTGAAGCGCCGGATCGGCCGCGTATGCGTCGTTGATGCTCTTCATTCCTTCGAAGATGCTCTTCTTGTAGTCGTGGGCGGCGGGGGTTTGAGAGCTCATGGTCTTCTCCATTTTCGAAAAGTGTTGCTCGGGAAAAATGCGCGCGGACTATAGCAAAGAGGCCATGAACCGCAACCGCCAAAAGATGCTGCCTCGCACAATCGTTAACGCCCCCTTTTATGCGAGGTATTTCCTCAAATTGGGCTGCCTTGGCAAAAGAAGCGGTTAGGCTTATATACTATTTAAGCTATCGTCCGCTTTTCCCCAAAGTCAGGAGCCCTCCCATGAAAAAAGTCGTCCTTTCGGCGTTTGCCTTCGCCCTCCTTCTGGGTGCCGGGCAGGCCTTGGCCCAAACTCAGGATTCCGAGCCCGCGCGTCCGCAAAGAAAACACTCGGCCCAGCAAAACCGCATGAAGGATTGCGCCGCTCAATATCATGAAAAGAATATCGCAAAGTCCGAATACCGCAACTTCATGGCGGAATGCCTCAAAAAACATCCGCGCGACGGCAGAAGAGGCCCGCCTCCGATGGATGGGAAGATGATGCCCATGGATGGACAAATGATGCCCATGGATGGGCAAATGAAGCCCATGGACAGGCCGATGAATAAACAGATGAACAGGCAAATGAACAGGCAGATGGATCAAAAGACTGCGCCTGAAACTGCTCCCGATCCCGTTCCTGACGAAAGCCCGCAATGATTGAAAACTATCTCGACAAGACCATCGACGACATCTCCCTGCCCGGCCTTGAGGCCCCCTACTCCGGCAAGGTTCGCCAGAGCTATGATGCGCCGGGAAACAGGAAAATCATTGTCGCAACAGACCGGCTGAGCGCCTTCGACCGCCAGATCACGACCATTCCCCTCAAGGGACAGGTCTTGACCCAGCTCGCCCGGTTCTGGTTCGACATGACCAAGGACATTTGCCCCAACCACGTTATCGCTTATCCCGATCCCAACGTGCTTGTTTGCCACAAGCTCAAGATGCTTCCGGTCGAGATCGTGGTGCGCGGCTATCTGGCGGGGACGACGGCAACGTCCATTCTCAAAATGTACAAGGCGGGACGCCGCGAGATGTACGGCGTTACCTTCCCCGACGGCATGCGCGACAACCAGCCGCTCGAACGCGCCATTCTCACGCCCACGACCAAGGGCGACGCCGGGACGCACGACGAGCCGCTTTCGGGCGAGCAGATTGTCGCTCAGAAAATTCTCGACAAGGAGACTTGGGAAAAAGTCAGCGCGTATGCGCTTGCGCTTTTTGCGCGCGGGCAAAAGATCGCAAAGGAAAAAGGACTTATCCTCGTCGATACGAAGTACGAGTTCGGGTTGCTTCCCGACGGAACCGTTTGCATCGGCGACGAAATTCATACGCCCGACAGCAGCCGCTACTGGATTGCCGCTACCTACGACGAGCGCCTCGCGGCGGGACAGGCTCCCGAGACGCTCGACAAGGATATCGTGCGCCGCTGGGTCGGCGAACGCTGCGATCCTTACAAGGAAGACGTTCCGCCGATCCCGGACGAGCTGAGGCTCAAGACGTCGGAGGTTTATGTTTCGGTTTACGAAAGGCTCACGGGTAAGAAGCTCGATTATCCCGACGCTTCCCTGAACCCGCAGGAACGCATCAGGAAGGCCGTGGAAACGTATTTGAAGGATAATCCATAAAACTCACAAGGAGCGATTATGACGGCCGGTCAGGACGAACAAAGACATTATTATCTCGTGCGTAAAAAATCGTTTTTCAACATCGCTATCAGGGACTACGACAAGCGGTGCACGCAATTTGCGGCGTGCGCCGAAAAACTCGCGAAGCGCTACGGCGCCGACAGCGTGGTTATCAAGGACGTTCCGGATACGATCATCCATGCCTTCAATTTTGCCGAAAAGAAAGCTCCCGAGAACTGGGACATGTTCGGAAGCGGCAGCTTCTGTCCGCCCGACGGATCTTCGGAATGGGACAACATCCAAAAAGCCCGGCTCAAGCATTTCGGAACCTATTTCGGCAACCGGATGAAGTTCGCCGTGCTCGAAAACGAGGTCATTCTTTCGCTTCCCGCCGCTCCGAGCGGCAGGCCCTATGCCGTCGAGTTCGCGGACCCCATCGACAAGAGCACGGTCGACACTCTCAAGATGCTGATGTCCGAAAAAGACATGAAGCGGATTGACCTCATTGAAGCCGAACGCTGGAAACCGGCCCCCTTCGTTGAATCGGGAATATTCAGGCCGTCGGACGAGGTCAGGAAACTCAACGAACGCCGCTTGCAAGCATGGAGCGCCGGAAAACCGATGCCCCGCTAGCGCCATAACGAAACAGCCTCTTCCGAACGGAAGAGGCTGCTGCGTAAACTCTGGCCAAAACGCTCAGGCCGATGTCATGAGCGATGTGGGGATGTCGCGCGTGTCGACGGGCGGGGGCACGACCTCACCGGCAGGCGGAACCTTGCTCAGACCCGCTGCGATGATGCGGTTGATGCTGATGAGGCTGTCGATAACCTGCGGGGCGTATCTCCCGACCGCGCTGAAGCTCGCTTTGTCGACATAGAGGCTCAGGTTGAAGAGGGTCGTTTTCAGAGACTCCGGAAGCGGATTTTCAGGATCCGTGACGGCCACCTGAAAAATCGTCCACAAACGCTGGTTCTTGCGAACGGCCTCGCTGTAGACCTTCAACTTGTCCTTCGATTTCGGATCGGCCCGCAACAAGTCCTTCGCATCGTTGAGCTTGCTCGCGCAGTGCAACAACGCACGCGCGTCAATCTCACGCCCGTTGTTGGCTTCGGGAACATCCAACGTCACCTTCTGGGCTTTACTATACACACCAAGCTTTTGATAGGAATTATGCGGCACTTGCTTTCTCCATGGTTTGTAAGGAAACAGGTAACGGAGCCACCCTCTTTGCGGGGTCGTTCTGCACGCTCTTCTCATATTGTCCGAGCATGGAGTGGGCGACCTTAAGGGCTTTGAAGCTTTCTCTCGCTTCAAGATGCGCAATAATCTGTGTGGCATCGGCTTCGAAATGCGGGTAGAGCTTCGCAAAACTTTTGACGGTCTCTACCACGAATGTGTCCATCGGCTTATCCTTGCCTCTGAACAAATAGATTACCTGTAGGAGAAAGTAGACGCTCGACACGTCTGACTCATCGCGGCGGTCTATATTCATCATATAGCCTTCGCGTAACACTGGACTGTCTGAGAGAACAAGAAGATCCGCGGGACGATTCCCGACGTTCTTGAGAACTGCGCCTCCGGCAAGAATTTTGCCTTCCGGCTTTACACGTATCTTTAATGGCATATGTCCGACTCCTTCGTGACAAAAAGCTGAACGATTGAATACTAAAAGCAGGAAGAAGCGGGCCCCGAAAGGCCCGCTTCCTAACCTGTTAGAGAATCTTCAGAATCGCGCTTGCGAGCGTTCCAGAGACACCCAGCGACACAACACCGAGAGAGTTTTGAGCTTGCAGAGCCTGCAAGTTCGCGCCTTCTTCGTTCGTGTCGGCGGTGATGAGGTTGCTCGATGCGCTCTTCAGCGATGAGATCATGTTGTCGGTAAACGTTTGCCTGGTTTGAATCAGAGTCGCGTTACCACCGAAACTTGATGCGTTTGCTGTCAGGGACGCCAAGGCCGTCAGCAGGTTTGCCTGGTCGGTCTGAATGTCGGCCGTGCTGCCCCACGAGTTCGTTGCCGAAGCAGAACCGATCAGCGTCGCAGATGTCAGATCAACGCCTTGAATGTCGACGTAGGTCGTGTTGTCGGCGTTAAAATAGACGCGCATGTAGTTGGTTTCAGCCGCGTCGTTCAACAGGTT
>JAQUUS010000128.1 GCA_028693775.1 Alphaproteobacteria bacterium
GTTTACGACTCCGAACGAGGATTTGTCTCCCGTCTTCTCGGCAGGGATCAGGTGCGAGCCTTTTCCTCAGGGCGTTTGCGGCAGCGGCGACAGCTTTGTCATGGACGACAAAATGCGCGGGTGGAACGTCGTCGATATGGAGGCTTATGCGCTGGCCAAGGTGTGCGCGGGGCAGGGCGTTCCGTTTTGCTGCCTCAAGTTTATTTCGGACGGCGCGAACGCCGGTGCTGTGGAGACGTGGGCCAGTTCGCTGGAAAAGACTGCCGAATCCTTGCACAAGGCGGTCAGAGAGATTATTAACTAACTGAAAAATATGCACTTTTTGCGCCGTGCGCGGGCCTTTCATTCAAGGTCCATTAATCCTGTCTTGCTATAATGATCCTTTAAAACAGGGCTTGTGCGGGCTTTTTTGTTGTTGAGGGACGATTATGAGCGCATTCGGAAGATTTATCGGGTTGGTGAACGAGGCTTTGCATCCGCCGAAGACAATCGGCGAACTTCCGGGGCGTCATTTGGATGTCTCGAACGCAAAGGAGACTCAGTCGCGGGTTTTCGATATGACCCCCGAAAACAAGGAAAGTTTGGCTGCCGATTTGAGCAAACAGGCCGAGGCCCTCAGGCAAAAACCTCTTCGGGAGATCACTCCCCAAAATGCGAAAGAGGTGGAGGATAGAATTTTCGATTTGAAGTCCAGCAAGAAAGCGGCAACTATTCCGGATCCTGGAAAAACGCAGGGCGTTGTTATTTCCGAAGAACAGGCGAAGGCTATCGATGCGCCTTTCGAAGCAATTTATGCAAGGAACAAAAAGCAAGACGGAGACCAGCTGATCGTTCTCAATGGAAAAGAAGTCAGTCCTGAAGACCAAAAAAAGCAAGACGAGGCCATGAAAAAGATTTCCCGGGCCATGCACGGGCCCGGTGGACCATAGCCGATTTGCGTTAGCGGTCGAGTTTTCTGTTGAACACTTTGTGATTCGACAGACGTTGCCTGACTTCCGGCGACGTAAGGACGCGCTTGGCGCAAAGCGCAGCTCCCGTAGCGAGGAAAACGCCGGCGATCAACGGGGCGATGGTTGTTTTTGACGGGCGCGCTAGCCGTTTTTGACGCGAACCATGGCGGCCGCGAAGAACCCGTCGGTTCCGTGCCTGCCGGGGGACAGGGAGAGATAATCCGTGCCGTCCAGTCCGCAGGGCTCGAGTTTGAAATCGGGATGCGCTTCGAGGAATTTTTCGATTTGTTTCTCGTTCTCGTCCGGCAAGAGCGAGCAGGTTGAGTAGATGAGGCGTCCTCCCGGTTTGACCAGCCGCGCGGCGCTATCCAGAATTTCGGCTTGCGTTTTGAGCAGGGCTTCGAGGCCGGGGCCGAGTTCGCGCCAGCGGGCGTCGGGATTGCGCCGCCATGTGCCGGTTCCGCTACAGGGGGCGTCGGTCAGGACGCGGTCGAAGCTGCCTTTGTGTTTTTTGACCCACGGATCGCGCTCGCTGCTCAGACCTTTTGTTTCGACGTTGTGAATGCCCGCGCGGCGGAAGCGTTCGGCGCTGCGTTTGAGACGGCCTTCCATGACGTCGCATGCGACGATCCGGCCCTTGTTTTCCATCGTTGCCGCGATGGCCAGCGTTTTACCGCCCGCGCCTGCGCAGAAATCCACGACGCGTTCACCAGGTTTCGCGCCCACAGCAAGGGCTACAAGTTGGGATCCTTCGTCCTGAATTTCGACGAGGCCGTTTTTCAGCATGGGCAAGGCGTTCAGCGCCGGTCTTTCGAATACGCGCACGCCCCACGGCGAAAGCTTGCAAAGCTCCGCCTTGAAGCCGAGCTGTTTGAGCTCGGCCAAAATCTCTTCGCGCGAAGTCTTCAGGGGATTGATGCGCAAGTCCAGCGTTGCGGGCTTTTGCATCGCGCGCAGTTCGCTCAAAAAGGCGGTGCCGAATTTTTCCTTCAGCGTGTCAAGGAATCCCGGAGGGCATTCCGCGAGAACGTCGTCGGGCATGTCCGGATGCTCGATTGTGTGGCTCTGAAGTTTGCGCAAGACGCTGCGCTCGGGTTCATCCAGTTCCTTTGGGGCGAACTTGCCTCCGCTGCACGTTTCGCCGACGGCTTTGAGCGGCATCTTGTCGTTGAGGACCAGCCATGCCAGAAGCCTCAGCCGGGGCGAGGGCGTCCCTTCCATTTTTTGAATCCACCAGTCCAGCCGCGCCTGATGGCGCAACACGGAATAGAGGCGCGTGGAAATGTCGGCGCGGTCGTGGCTTCCGATAAAGCGTCGCGCGCGGTAGTAGCTGCTGACAATCGCGTCGGCGGGACGCGGCATGTCCGCAATTTCTTGCAAGAGTTCGATTGTGGCTTGTATGCGCGCTGAGGGGGTCATGTCGATGGTTATGGTTTATTTTGTCAGGTGACTTAAGCCGCGCGTTGATACGGGGATGGGGCGGCTCTTTGTTTCTTCTTTTGAAGAGCTTTGAGCTTTCAAAGCTTCGTATTTTCCATGTCTGTTTTCCGCAGATCGGGAGGAAGACATCGCGGCATGGAATTTGTCTGCGGTCAGTTCCATGGGGGCGTAGGGATCCTTGATGCCGGAAACCGGCAGAGGCCGTTTCCAGTCGCCTTGAACTGTCGTGGCGCCGAGTCTTTCGAGTATTTTCAGGGAAGCTTCGTTGCCTTTGAAGGCGTCGGCATAAACGGGATCGCCGGACGAGGCAAAATGATGTTCGAGAAAAAGCCTGGCTGCGCGAAATCCGTATCCTTTGCCTTGTTTTCGGGGGTCGATTGAGTAGCCGAGGTATTTTCTGCCGTTCCGGGGATTCAGGCCTATATAGCCAAGCGCGATCTCAGGGGTTGCTCGTTCGGCTATGACAAGGGAGATCGTTTCGCGTCGGCCTGTTTCGGGATCGGGGGCAATCGACTCGATTCCCGCTTGAACGGTACGTTCGGCGTCGACGGTATCGTTGTATTGCGTGATGCCGGGGTTCGCATATCTCTCTTTTTCGCGTTTTGAGATTTCGGAAAACGCGTGCACGTCGGCTTTCGTGAAGTTACGAAGCATAAGGCCGTCTTTGTCGTATATGGGAACGTCGACCATGGTCAATAAACGCCGAAATATGCAGCCCGTATGCCTTGAGACTACGAAACAAGTGTTGAGATATTTTTAATTAAAAACCCTTGCGCGGAAACGGGCTTGCGTGCGCGTTTCCGGCGTTTTGGTTTAAAAAAAATTAACGATAAACGCTGCCGTTTTTAGCCGAATTCTCCCGGCGGCGGATCGACCGGAACGTTCAGCTCTTCGAGCAGGAGCTCTTCGTTCGTCAGCTTCATTTGGCCGATGGTGAAGTGTTCCATGCCGCCGACTTCGGGATCGGGAACGTCCATTTCGAACGGGGCGATCTTGATGTCGGTTTTGAACAGGGCGTTCTTGAAGACCACAGTGGCCGTTAGCGTAATCAGGTTGTCGCGACCGATGCCTTTGTAGGCGATGGGCGTGAGGCGCTGGTTGACGTCCGCCTTTTCCTTTTCGTTGGCGTTCGGAAGCCATGTCACTTCTTCGGGCTTTTCGACGATGATAAAGCGGCCAAGCTGTCCGCGCACAAAGTGGAAGAAAAACCGCGCATAGGGCAGGGACGTTTTGCGGTCGACCTTGATGGGTGCGCGTTCGTTGACGCTGTAGATCGGCTCGTTCGTCCAGTTCATGACGCTCACGTCGCCGGGCTTGTACAGCACATAGCGCGTGTTGGGCGCAGGCAGAGTCGTATCCGAAATGGCGTAGAGTTTGAATTCGTCATAAAAAGGAAGCGCCGCAGACTCAACGGTCGTTTTTCCTTCAGCGAACGTGATGGGCGCCATGTCGCCGGAAATATCGGACAAAAATTTTTGCACCGCAGCATCGTCGAGCTTCTGAAAAGTCAAATCGATCATATGAAAACCTATGGGTTTCAGGAAATTACGGACAGCTATACCCCGTTGATCCAAGCCCTGCAAGGCTTGTCGCAACGGATGTGCAAGCCCAGAAAGGATAGGGGAGAGGTCCTATTAAATTGTTAATAAATGGCCCTTTCGTTTCACACGCAGTTTTTTTGCCAAAAAAAGCAAGAATCTCACGACTCTAGTTGCATCCGGGGATTTGCTTTGCTATCTGATGCGCGGAACTCATGAATCTAACACTCAATCCGGGTTATTCTCGTGTCAGAAAATTCCTCCCATTCAGCTCCGATTGCCGGTAAAAGTGCGCTGATCGGAAGCCGTTATGTCGGCGCTCTTTTTGCACAGTCCCAGGAGGAGGGCTTAGTCGACGCCGTTGTCGCCGATATGCTCAACCTTCGCGTTTTGTGGACCCAGTGCGCAGAATGGCGCGCCATTGCCAACAATCCCCGCTTTACTCTCGAATTCGCGCGCGCCGCTGTCGAGCAGGTTTCGAAAATTGCCCTGCTCAATAAACTGACGTCGAATTTCCTGCTCATCGTCGCTCAAAATCATCGCCTCGGCATTTTGCCGTCTTTGATCGACATGTTCATGGACGAAGTCAGCCGTCATCGCGGCGAACATCGCGCCGATGTGCGTTCGGCCCGTCCGCTTACCGAAGCCCAGCAGCAAAAGCTTGCCTCGGCTCTCGAAGGCGCTTTGGGCGGAAGGGTTCGTCTCGTGACGATCGAAGATCCGTCGATCATCGGGGGACTGACCGTCAAAGTTGGATCGAAGGTCGTCGATGCTTCGGTGAAAACCAAGCTCGATCGTTTGGAACATATACTCAAGGAAACAAACGCGGCTGCTTAACGGCTCGCGACACACCTAGAATAGGGAGATGCTTAGATGGATATTCGTGTTTCTGAAATTTCGTCAGTTTTGAAGCAGCAAATTGCAGGGTTCGGCGGAACGACCGAAGTCTCCGAAGTGGGGCAGGTCTTGTCGATCGGCGACGGCGTCGCCCGCGTGTTCGGCCTTGACGAAGTTCGTGCAGGCGAAATGGTTGAATTCTCTTCGGGCGTCAAGGGCATGGCCCTCAACCTCGAATCCGACAACGTCGGCGTCGTCGTGTTCGGCGATGACCGCACCATCCGCGAAGGCGACACCGTCAAGAGAACCGGCGCCATCGTCGAAGTTCCTGTCGGCAAGGGCTTGCTCGGCCGCGTGGTCGACGGCCTCGGAAACCCCATCGACGGCAAGGGCCCGCTCCAAGACGTCAAGATGAGCCGCGTCGAAGTCAAGGCGCCCGGCATTATTCCGCGCAAGTCGGTCAGCGAACCGATGCAGACCGGCCTCAAGGCCCTCGACGCGCTCGTTCCCGTCGGCCGCGGCCAGCGCGAACTGATCATCGGTGACCGCCAGACCAGCAAGACCGCCATCGCCATCGACGCCTTCAT
>JAQUUS010000129.1 GCA_028693775.1 Alphaproteobacteria bacterium
CCGCTGCGGTTCCTCCGGAAGGGACCGTTTCGCCGCGCCTGACGTCGTTGCGCGTCGAAAAGCTTGTCGCTTTCGGGGCTGCCGGTCAGGCATGGGCTTTGGCCAAGCAGGCCGATCAACGGCTGGTTTCGGATTCGGCCCGCCGCGCCGCCGCTTTGAACGCCTTTTTGGGCGGCGATGAGGCTGTGTGCGGGCAGGTCGCGGATTCCTTCAAGATCAGGTCCAGTCGCGATTGGCAGAAGCTGATGATCGTTTGCCGCTTGCAGGCGCGGGACAACAAGGCGGCTCAGGTCGCTCTGGATATTTTGCGTTCGGAGAACGGACGCGACAAGCTTTTCCTGAGCGTTGCGGATCGCAATATTCTCGGTAGCAGCAAGACGCTTCCGGCGGCTCTTTCGCCGACGGATCCGGAGGTGCTCGCTTTGCTTCAGATGACGGGGCTGGGGTTGCCGGAATCCTTTTTTGCGCGCGCCGATCTTTCGGATGCGCGCGCGTTGCTGCGCGTTCCCGCGCGCGACGATGCCGTTCGCTTGAGGCTTGCGGAACGTGCGGCGGAGCGCGGCTTGATCGGTGCGGCCGATCTCGAAAGCGTTTATCGCGCGGCGAAGTTCCCGGATGCGGCGTTTGCGGCTCCGCTGGCGTCCGCCGAAAAAGAGGCGCGGTTGCGCGCTTTGCTGTTTCAGGCGGCGGACAGGCAGAAGGATCCGGTTCAAAAGACCGCTTTGGTTGCGGCGTTCGTTCGCTCGGCTTCGGCGCCGTTTTTGAACGGGGCGGGGGACGTTGTCGCTCGTATGCTCGGGGATGTCGCTGCGGATCCCTCCATGGCGAAGGATGCTGCGGTTTTGGCCCGCGTTTATATGCTCTCCGGGGCCAAGGCGGCGCGGGACTGGGTCGATCTGGCTCGCGATAACGCTCTTTGCGCCGACGAAATGCGCCGCTTCTGGCCTCAGTTCGTTTTGGCGGGGCTTGTGAAGGACCGGGCTTATGCTTCGGATTTCTCCAAGTGGTTTTCTGCGTCCATGAAGGTTTCGGATGCGCGCGCCGTGCGCGAGTCGATCGCGCCGACCTTGCTGCTTCTCGATGCCTCGGGCAGGGAGGTTCCGGACGCCGCATGGCAGGCTGTTTATGACGCTGCGGGCGGGGAGGAGAAGATTTCCCTTTCTCCTCTGCTGTTTGAGCGGATGCTGGCCGCTTCGGCTGCGCACAGGCGCGCGGAGACGGTTTTGATGGCTGCCGTGCTGACGAAAGGGACCGAGGTTTCCTTGACCGCGTCGATCGGGGTTGTTTCGGCGTTGCGCGAGGCGGGGCTGGAGACGGAGGCTGCCGCTTTTGCACGCGAGACCGCTGCCGTTCTGGCGTTGGAGAAGTGAGCGGCATGGCCATGCATAATCAGGCCTCCGACGGGCTCTCCTGCGGCATGATCGATGCCTTTCTTGACATGATGTCGGCCGAGCGGAACGCTTCGGCCAATACACGCGCCGCTTATGCGCGCGATCTTTCCGATGCCTGCTCTTTTCTTGCGCGCAAGAAGATCGGCCTTGCGGATGCGGGCGAGGACGATTTGCGGGCTTATTTGCTTTCGCTCGGGAAAAACGCGCCACGGACGCAGGCGCGCCGCCTTTCGGCCTTGCGCCAGTTTTTCAAGTTTCTTTGTTCGGAAAATCGCAGGAAGGAAGATCCAACCCGCTTTATCGATCCGCCAAAGCTCGGGCGGCCTTTGCCCAAATGCCTGACCGAAAAGGAGGTCGGGCTTTTGCTCAGGACCGTTGCCAACTATCCCGGGGACGAGGGCGTGCGGCTGCGGGCCATGCTTGAGCTTCTTTATGCCGCAGGACTGCGCGTGAGCGAGCTTGTGGGGCTTCCGGTGGTGGGCATTCAGTTCGACCGGTGCGTGGTTCTGGTTCGCGGCAAGGGCGACAAGGAACGCGTTGTGCCTTTGGGCGAGCCCGCTTTGGAGGCCATTCGCCAATGGCTGCCGGTGCGCAAGAAAATGCTCGGAGAAAAGCGCGCGTCGCCCTTTTTATTTCCTTCGCACGCGCGCGGGAAGGTCGCGTCCATGACGCGGCAGCGGTTTTTTCAGCTTTTGAAGGAACTTGCGCTGGCGGCGAAGCTCGATCCGAGGCGCCTTAGCCCTCACGTTGTGCGCCATGCGTTCGCGACCCATTTGATCGAGCATGGCGCCGATTTGCGCAGCGTTCAGAGCATGCTGGGGCATGCCGATATTGCGACGACCCAGATTTATACGCATATGGCCGGGGACCGCCTTGCGCGGACCGTGGCGGAGCATCATCCTCTTTCGAAGGTGGGCTCATGATGATGACGCCTCATTTGCGCAGCGGGCAGGCGTTTTCCGGCTTGACGGTCGGGCTTTTGGGCGGGTCTTTCAATCCGGCTCATGACGGCCATTTCGAGATGAGCCTTTATGCGCTCAAGCAATTGAATCTCGATCAGGTTTGGTGGCTTGTCAGCCCGCAGAATCCGCTCAAGCCCGCGTCGGGCATGGCCGATTTGAGCTGCCGCGTGGCCAGCGCCCGCCGTTTGGCGCGGCATCCCAGATTTCTTGTGACCGACATCGAGAAGGATTTGGGGACGCGCTATACCGCCGATACGATCCGCGTTCTCAAGAAAAGGTTTCCGGGGACAAATTTCGTTTGGCTCATGGGGGCGGACAATCTCAAGCAGATTCCGCGCTGGCAGAAATGGCAGAGCATTTTTAACCATGTTCCTGTCGCCGTTTTTCGCAGGCCTTCGTATCCTGCCGGGCGGGGGCTCGGAAAGGCTTCGGTGCGGTTCGATGAGGCCTGGACTCCGCCCTCGCGGGCAAGAAAAATCGCAAGGGAATCGCAGAACCTCTTGCCATCGTGGATTATTTTGGACAATAAGCTCAATTACACTTCGGCAACAAAAATCAGGAAGGACGATCCCTCGTGGCCACCTTAAAGAAAAAAACACCGGCGAAAGCAAAAAAAGCGACCGCCAAGAAGCCCGTAGCGAAGAAATCCGCCGTCAAAAAAACTGCGGCGAAAAAACCCGCAGCGAAAAAAATCCCGGCGAAGAAAGTTGCGCCTTCGAAAAAGACGGCGAAAAAACTTGTCGTCAAGAAGTCGAAGGCGAATGCCGTTCTCAAGGGCATTCCGGAGGAAACGCTTGAGACCGCGCTCAGGGTTCTCGACGACAGGCAGGCTCAGGAAATTGCGACCTTTACGCTTCTCGGACGCAGCAGCCTTGCCGATTACATGATTATCGCTTCCGGCAAAACGTCGCGGCAGGTCGCCGCTCTTGCGGAAAATCTGCGCGAGGCCTTTTTCAAGATGGGCGTTCGCACCGTTCATATCGAGGGCAAGCAAGATGCCAACTGGGTGTTGGTCGATACCGGCGATGTGATCGTTCATTTGTTTCGCCCGGAGGTCAGGACTTATTACGGCCTTGACGCTTTGTGGTCGAAGAAGACCTCGAAAAAATGAAGATTTCGGTCCTCGCTATAGGAAAAGCGCGGGGAGTCGACGCCGAATGGGGCGCTGAGTATTTGAAAAGGCTTGGGCCTTCGGTTTCGGTTCGCGAGTTTGCGGCTTCCAAGGCCCTGCCTCCGGCTGAGACGCAGAAGGCCGAGGCTGCTTTGTTGCTCAAGGCTATCCCTCCGAAAAGCTTCGTCGTTTTGCTCGATGAGCGCGGCAAGGACATGCAAAGCCGCGAGCTTGCCGCAAAGATGGCTCAGTGGCAGGAAGGCGCTTCGGGCGATCTCGTTTTTTTGATCGGCGGCGCAGACGGTGTGACCGACGAGATTCGCGCAAAAGCCAATTTCGTTTTGGGTTTCGGGAAGTTGACCTGGCCTCACAAACTTGTGCGCGTCATGCTTCTGGAACAGATTTACAGGGCCCGGCAGATTCTTGCGGGGCATCCGTATCATCGCGATTGATACGGTTTATATCCGGTCTCTCGAAAGCGCCCAGATCAGGCAGCCAATCCAGCCGATGCCTGTCAAGCCGAAGAACAGGTTGACGATAAAGATAAAACGCCGGTCCGGATGCTTGCGGTTCGAGGCGATCAATGACGGCAGAAAATAGAACCCTATGGATAGCAGGCTGCCGACGAGGATGATGAGCAGGATCAGAATACTGTTGACGTCGACGCCTACGGAAAAGGCGAACAGCAGGAGCAGAATCAGCAGGGCCATCAGCGAGAACCAGCCGGGTGCACGCATGCCGCGAGAAATTGCTTTGTTTGCGTAGGGGTCGTCTATGCCGCAATGAGGACACACTCTTGCTCGGTCACTCACTTGCCTGCTGCATTCGCGGCATGCGACTAGAGCCATCGGGCGTCTCCGTTCATCGGAAAATCGCCGCTTATTGCTCGTCCGTTCCGTCGGCGTTGTTCAGGCGGTCGCGCAACTGTTTGCCCGTTTTGAAGAACGGAACAAATTTTTCGGACACGGACACTGTTTCGCCCGTGCGCGGGTTGCGGCCCATGCGTGCTTCGCGCTGCTTCACAGAAAAGGCGCCAAAACCACGCAGTTCGACTCGGCTGTTTCTCGCCAACGCATTCGAGATTTCGTCGAAAACGGTATTGACGATACGCTCGATGTCTCGTTGCAGAAGATGCGGATATTTTTCAGCAAGTTGCAAGATCAGGTCGGACTTTGTCATGGGTAACCCCTTGAACACGGGTGAGAATAGCGAGTCGTTTTTAAAAAGTTGCCAAACTCGCGCATCCAAGTCAAGGCCTACATTAATATAACCCTTTGGCTCCTTTGGCTTTTCTATCTCGCAGATGCAAAAGCGCGGAAATAACGCTATTTCCGCGCTTGCCGACGCTTTCCTTTGCCGTTTTAAAAAATTCCGCCGGGTTATCCGTTTCTTAAGATCTTTCGAATCTACCCTGAGTAGACCCCAACGTTCAGGGGACCTTCGATGTCTTTTTTCAGAATTGCTCTTCCGGCTTTATTCGGGGTTCTGGCTTTTTGCGGCTGTTCGGCTGCTGTTGCCGGGATCGCGGACCCTTGCGCGCTTTCACCCCTTGCGGGGACTGTTTGCGCGGACGGGAGCCTTTATGCCGGCGCCTTTGCGCGCTCTTCCCGGCCTCTTTTCGCCATGCCTTGCGATCTGGGCATGGAGGGGACGTTGAGCGGAGGCCATTGGCGCTGCTCCGGCGTTCGATCCGTTTTTGCGCACGGCGGCGCAAAGGCCGGAAAGGCTTGCGCTTCCCAGACGTTCGGCGGGCATGACGATTGGGTTCTGCCTTCGCTGGAGGAGCTTATGCTTCTTTGCCGGGGAGGTTCGGAATTTGCTTTGTGCTCTTGCCCGGCTGTTT
>JAQUUS010000130.1 GCA_028693775.1 Alphaproteobacteria bacterium
TTCGTTTAACTTTTGCAGAAGCTCTTGCGCGATGACGGCGTGCAGCTCGGTCAGTTCGCGCTCGAAGGCGGCTATGGCCGGGACCTTGGTCCCTTGGTCGTTGCCCAGATGTTTGCGCAACTTGGCACGGAACTCTTCTGTGTAGGGCCTTCCGTGGACGCCCAGCGAACGGACGTGGTCCTGACCGTCCGTTTCGATCAGGGCCGCGTCTATGCCGTCGATGGATGTGCCGCTCATCAGGCCCAGGGCTTTGATTATTTTAGGCTTCATGTCTTCGAAAGGGGGCTGTAGAATACCGCCGAGGATAGCGGGGCTATCCGGTAAAATAAACAAATTTCCGGCAATTCTGCGGCTATGGCTTGGCGTCTTGGATGCCAAATTGTATAGATACGGGATCGTTAAAGGTTAATAGGGACAAGCTCGTGACAGAGACAAATCAATGCGCCGTTAGATCCGGAACGCTGCAAACGGGGAACGCACAAAGCTCATTTGTTCTGCTGAAGCGTCTCGTCAGGGCTTATTTGCGGCCTCACATCAAACATTTTATCGCGGCGATGCTTTTTATGGCCGTTGCGGCTTCGATGCGCGGCGTTTTTACCCATACGCTTCAGCTTGTCATTGACGGGATGATTGAGCGGCGCGGGCTTGTTTATATGAGCTGGGTTTGCGCCCTTATTATCGCAAGTTTCTGGATACGCAGCGGCACGGTTTATTTGCATACGATTTTGATGAACCGGATTGGTCAGCGCATCGTGGCGACCGTTCAGCAGGAGATGTGTTCGCATCTTTTGCGCAGCGATCTTTCTTTTTTTCATGCCAATGCTTCGGGGACACTGGTTTCGCGCGTCATCAACGATGTGACGATCATGCGCCAAGCCGTCAACGAATGCCTGCTGAACTCGTTTCGCGGCGGCCTTGAGCTCGCGTCCTTGATTGGCGTGATGTTTTATCAGGACTGGCATTTGTCGTTGATCGTTTTCGCCGTGTTTCCTCTTTCGGCCTATTATGTCGCGCGGATCGGAAAGAAGATCAGGCGGCTGGCTTCGAACACCCAGAATGCGACGGGCGATCTGTCTGCGCTTCTCAATCAGACGTTTCAGGGCATTCGCCACGTCAAGGCTTATGGAAACGAAAATCTCGAAGTTACGCGCGTCAACGGCCTCACGGAGGCGATTTATAAATTTTCGCTCAAGAGCATTCGCGTCTCCGCCCTGACGGGGCCTGTTATGGAGGTTTTGAGCAGCGTCGCCATTACGTCGCTTGTCGTTTACGGCTATTTGCAGGTCGAGCGCGGCACGAATACGCCGGGCGATCTTGTTGCCTTCATTGCTTCGTTCGTTCTGGCCTACGATCCTATGAAGCGCATGGGGCGCGTAAGCGCACAGCTTCAGGCCGGGCTTGCTGCTGCCGAGCGCGTTTTCTCGGTTCTGGATGTGACACCAAGCATTGCGGATGCGCCGAAGGCGAAAGAGTTCGTTTCGGACGACTATACGGTCGAACTGGACAACGTCGTTTTTTCTTATCCGGACGGGACGCGGGCGCTCGATCATCTTTCGATCGAGGTTCCTCATGGAAAGACGGTTGCCATTGTCGGATCGAGCGGTGCGGGTAAATCGACGATTATTAATCTGATTCCGCGCTTTTACGATGTGCAGGCTGGCCGCATTTCCATCGGAGGGACCGATGTTCGGGATGTGACCATGTGCAGCCTGAGGTCGAAAATCGCTCTGGTCAGCCAGGAAACGGCTCTTTTCGACGATACGATCCGCGCCAATATTGCATACGGGAAAATCGGTGCATCGGCCGAAGAGGTTGAGGCTGCTGCTGCGGCCGCGTCAGCCGACGGCTTCATTCGGGAGCTTCCGAACGGCTACGATACGCATGTCGGCGAGTTCGGCGTCAAGCTGTCGGGCGGCCAGCGCCAGAGGATCGCTATTGCCCGCGCCATGTTGCGCAACGCTCCTGTTTTGCTTCTCGATGAGGCTACCTCGGCTTTGGACAATGAGTCCGAGCGCGCCGTTCAGGCCGCTCTCAAGCGGTTGCAGGAAGGGCGTACGACGATCGTTGTGGCGCACCGGCTTTCGACAATTGTCGATGCGGATTTGATCATTGTGCTTGATCAGGGCCGCGTGGCGGAGCAGGGCACGCACTCCGCTTTGCTGGCAAAAGGCGGCGTTTACGCTCGCTTGTATGGCTTGCAGGGGAACTGTGAGCTCAAGCTCGGAGACTGTCAGTAATAGTGTTCGCAATTACTGCTTCTGGTGCCGTCATAGGTGATCGAAAGCTCTTTGGGCTTTGAGGTTGTCGGCGCTTCGCATTTGATTGTCGAGAGCGGAACCGAATAGCGGTCGTTGAGTTTGACAACGACGCCGGCGTTTGTCGGAAGAGGCTTGTTCAGTATGCAGAGGGCAAGGGCTCTGAGAGAATATCCGGTTATATTTCCGTCGTAGGGAACAATTGCTTCGGCCGCCATGTTCGATTCGATGACATAGGGTTTTTTGGTCGTAGTGAGGACCCCGGTCGGCGCGAGATAGCAGGATGAGGCTATTTCTTTTGCGGTTATTCCAAGCTTTCTCTGGAGTTTGGCCGCATCCTTTTTGTTGAGGGTCGACTTCGAGCTGAAGAGAATTTTTATCTGTTTTGGGAGCGAGAGGTCCGGTTTCATCATGACTTTTTTTATTTTGATGACATCGGTCGGTTTTGAGGGGGCCGTGCGGATATTTGCGGGGGCGGGTTCCGGTTTTGTTTTTGGGGCCGCCGCGGATCTCGATACCCGGGGGGGCGTTTCTTCGTCATCGCTTACGTTTTTGGGGGTGGCCAATAACGAGTTTGAAGCTTTAGGCGATGTCGTTTTTTCCGATTTGGGCTGTTTCGACGACTTGGGGGGCGGCGGTGGCATCAGCCCAAGGTTGCTTTCCCGAGGGACAAGGACGTTCGATGCCGCTTGCGCGAGGTCCGCCGGGGCCAGCGTAGCAGTTGCTAACAAGCAGAAAACAATATACTTAAGGCTGCGCATGGCATCTCCCCATGTTTTTTCTGTTCTAAGCACAGAAATCGGGCAAATTCATTAAATTTAAACCGATAAGTAGTTAAAAAACATGTAAAGGTCAATCACCGAAGTTTTCCGGTCGTCTCATCATGAGTAAAAAAAGGATCTTCTATTTTGCGCTTCTTGCGCTGTTTGCGGTTCTTGTATTTAAGAGCTGTGGCACTCAAGAACGTCCTCTGTTTCAAACATCGGCGTTTACGATTATTCCTGCCAATGGCGAACCGACTGTTTTTAAGGCCGAAGTTGCCGGAAGCGAGAGTGAGCAGGCTTATGGCTTGATGTTTGCCGAGTCTCTTCCCGAAGATTTTGGTATGATCTTCACTTTCCCGACGCCGCGTCAGGCGACGTTTTGGATGAAAAACACCCTTATTCCGCTCGATTTGCTGTTCATCGCTCCGAATGGAATTATTTCGCACATTGTGCATATGGCGGAGCCGGGCAATCTGACGCCCATTCCTTCAAAAGGGCTTGTGATAGCTGTGATCGAAATCAACGGCGGAATAGCCCGAAAACTCAAGTTGAAAGTGGGAGATAAGGTTATATCTCCTGTGATTAAAGTAGAGTAGTCAAACCCTTTTTCGCATGATAAAACCTACGGATAACCGCCCGGCAGGCCCTGCCGGGATACGGTTTTTGTTTATTTGAGGTGAAATCATGGCTGACTATCCGTCTTACAATGACAAAAATTTGGCAATTGAGCTCGTTCGCGTGAGCGAAGCCGCTGCCCTTTCGGCATCCCTACTCGTGGGGCGCGGGGACGAAAAAGCCGCAGATCAAGTTGCAGTCAACGCCATGCGGCGCGCTCTCAACATTCTCGATATCGAGGGAACCGTTGTTATCGGCGAAGGTGAGCGCGACGAAGCTCCGATGCTCTATATCGGTGAAAAGGTCGGGACCGGGAATGGGCCCAAGGTCGATATCGCTCTCGATCCTCTCGAGGGGACATCGATCACGGCGCGTGGCGGATCCAATGCGTTGGCCGTTGTGGCCTTGGCTCAGGCGGGCGGATTTCTTCATGCTCCTGATGTCTACATGGATAAAATCGCCATCGGCGCGGGATTGCCCTATCATGTCGTCGATCTCGATGCCTCTCCGTCAGAGAATATAAAGAATTTGGCCAAGGCCAAGGGAGCCGAGATTTCCGATATTCAGGTCTGCATTCTTGAGCGTCCTCGCCATGCCGAGCTGATCGCGAAGGTTCGGGAAACCGGCGCGCGCATCATGCTGATCGGCGACGGCGATGTTTCGGGCGTGATTGCGACATCTCAGCAGGATACAGGCGTCGATCTCTATTTGGGGGCTGGCGGTGCGCCTGAGGGCGTTTTGGCTGCCGCTGCCCTACAGTGCATTGGCGGGTTTATGCAAGGACGCTTGATTTTCCGTAACGACGACGAGCGCGGAAGAGCTGCAAAGGCAGGCATTACGGATTTGAACCGGAAGTACGAAATGCAAGATCTCGCCCATGGGGACGTGATGTTTTCGGCTACGGGCGTGACAAACGGTACCATGCTGCGCGGCGTTCGCCGTTATGCGGGCGGTGCCGAGACCCATACGGTGGTGATGCGGTCCAAGAGCGGAACCGTTCGCTATATCGAAGCGCATCATAACTTCCGCCGCAAGCCGTTTGTGCAATAGGCCTCGCTTGCGGGGAGAACGATAAAAAAAGGCCGCTCTTTCGAGCGGCCTTTTTTGCGATAGAAAACGATTACGATTTCTTCTTTTTCTTGGCGTCGCCACCGGTGGTGGTGAGCTTGATTTTTTCCGCCGGGGCTTCGGCCTTGGCGTCTTTTTTCTTGCCCGTCAGTCCGGCAAAGCGCTTGTTGAACTTATCGAGCTGACCGCCGCGGTCGACCATGCGGTGCATGCCCGTCCAGGCCGGGTGGACCTTGGGGTCGATGTCCAGATGGAGCTTCGCGCCTTTTTCACCATAGGTGCTGCGCGTGACGAATTCCGTTCCGTCCGTCATGATGACGGTGATATCGTGGTAATCGGGGTGTATGCTGTCTTTCATTTTCATTACTTTCCAACGGAGTGGCCCAAACGTTGGCTCGAACCTGCCCAGTTAAGCTTTGCTTAAACGCGAGGCATTCTTCTAGGAAAATGCGGGCCAAATTGCAAGCTCTAGTGTTAAAAAGGGCTATGAAAACCGGAGAAAGGGTTAAAATCTAGCCTATGTCACGTTTTTATTGCGAAATGGCGCCTCGCCACCCCGTTCATGGACCTTAC
>JAQUUS010000131.1 GCA_028693775.1 Alphaproteobacteria bacterium
CCTCGATCAAGGAGCTCGGCCTCGATCTCGACTTCCGCTATCAGACGAAAGAATACACCTCCGGCCGCTATGCCGAGAAAATGGCGTTTGTTCTCGCAAACCGCCGCAAAGCCGCGGAGATCCAGCTTCAGTTCAAAACCGACAAAGGCAATCAGGCCAAGGGGATCGACCCCGAAGAATACCTGGAAACCTATTTCCCGATCACCGTCTATTCGCGCTTTTCCGGGACCGACAAAACAAAAGTCCTCTCATACGACGGCGGAACGAAGCTGACCTACCGCTGCCTAGTGACCGACAAGGTCGAACAGATCGACTTCAAGGAAACGCCCGTATGCAAACTTCCCTGGAAGCTCGACTGGCCGATGCGCTGGGGCGAAGAAGGCGTCAATTTCGAACCCGGCGGCAAGGACCACGCCACCCCGGGCGGCAGCTACGACGTATCGGCAACAGTCGCGCGCGAACTGTTCGGCAGCAAACCGCCTGTTTTCCAAGGCTATCTGTTTGTCGGCATTCAAGGCGTCAAGGGCGACAAAATGTCTGGCTCCAAAGGCGGGGCTATCTCGCCCGCCCAGTTGCTCGAAATTTATGAACCGACGCTGCTCAAATGGCTATATATGCGCCGTCCGCCGACACAGAGCTTCAATCTCGCATTCAACACCGAGGTATACCGCCAATACGACGAGTTCGACCGCGAAATCGCCAAGGTGCAGAAAGACGAAGCAACCCCGGGACAACAAAAAATTATCGCGTTCAGCGGCGTCAAAAAAGACCGCCCCGAACCGATCCCATTCAAGCAAGCCGTCGCGCTGGGTCAGATCACGCAATGGCAGGCCGATAAAGTCTTGGAGCTTGCCGAAAAATCGGGCATCGCGTGCAGCGCCGAGTCAATCGCAATGCGGCTTCCCAAAGCCAAGAATTGGCTCAACACCTACAACCCCGAGGAAATCATCGCCCTGCGCGACGCCCCGAACGCCGACTATGCAGCAAGCATGGACGACAAGCGCCGCACACAAATCGCCAAGCTTCGCGATTTTCTGAAAAGCGACGTGACCTCGATCGCAGCGCTGGACGAAATGCTCTACAGCATTCCCAAAGACCCGGCTCTTGCCGACAAGGAGCTCAAGGCCGCCCAACGCGGTTTCTTCAAGGATGTATATAATCTCCTGATCGGAAAAGACGCTGGCCCGCGCATGTCGACATTCCTGTGGGCAGTCGACCGGGCAAAAGTCCTTGGCCTCCTTGCGATCTAGCTCCGCCAAAAGACGCCAACCTATTGAAACAAAGGGATATTTCTTTTACACTTCGAGCTAATTGCTTTCGCTATTACAGGCTATACTGCGTTCACATTTATCGGATCTCTTTGAAAGAACTATATAATCATGACCACAAACGAAAGCTCGGCAACCGGCTTTGAATGCATCGCCACCGACCCCTCTTTTGTCATCGAATACAAAGCACCGCCCGAAGGACTTGCTTATCGCCTGACACTAGCCCACGAGAATTGCGTGAAAAAAGTCCAAGACCCCAAATCGCTTGGCAACATAGCAGATATCATAGGAAAAGAGATTACAGCCGCAGCGACATCGGCTTCCGCCGTTCTGGTTGCCGATCGGATCAAGCACTACGCCCAGAGCAATGGCGCCAGCGAGTTGACGGAAAAAATCAACACCGCCATTCGAAAATCCGGCATCGAACCGCAAAAGGAAGACTTCCGCAAGGAACTGGAAAAGCTCAAGCAGCTCCAAAAAGCAAGGATGAGCCCCACAGAAACGGAGCCCTTGGCGATCGCAATGTCGCAGCTTTTTGGAGATGCGCCCATTGGGGCCATGGCCCAAAAGCTTCCGGGCGCCTTCATAACCCCCGCCCTTGCCGAGCACGTTGCCCAGAAAACAAAGGCCTCCTTGCCTGAAGAACGGTTAAGCGCGCAAGAAGATTTGAAGCTGCTCATAGAAAACCATCCGCACAGCATCACTCAATCTGTATACGAAAGCATCGTCCTGTCTGCCGTTATGGACGTCTCCGAGGAAGTCCGGAACCAAGCGCTTGGGAATTTTGAATTATTGAAAAACAAAAGCTTCCCCAAAGAGCACACTGTTGAAATGCTGGAAAAGCTTTCCGCACCCAAAAGCCCCGCCGACACCAACCAACGCGCGCGTGCAACCCAGCTTCTGTCCGACGACAGCTTCGCCCTGACAAAAGCGTTGCGCCCCACAAAGAAAATTTTCTCAAGCCTGAAGGCACGGTATATAAAACCTTGATAACATAGCGGGTTAACACAGATGACTATAAACACCACGCTCAACGCAATCATCATCGAACTCGACAATCTTGTCGCGCAAAACCCGAAAGATTTTGGCAAAAACGCCGGCCTTCAAAAAGCCAAGCTCGCTAAAGACGCCAAGAAAGTTAAAAAGAGCGACAAAAAAGATCAGGATCCGCTCTACGAAAATCAAACATTCCTCACGGCTTGCAACGAGCTTTGTTATCGCATTCCAATAGTCGGAAATAAAGGCCGGCTCCGCGCCTTTATCCTGAGCAAGGGAAAGCTGAAAATGCTGCTTCGCCCCAAAGAAATTACAGGCAGCGTCGAAATAACGATAAGCGATCCGTGCCAGCAAGATCGCCTGAGAGGCAGTATCAAAGTAAAAGAAAAATTGCTGATCGGTGAATGCAACAAGCTAGAAATATCGATGGACGATCCGGCCGCCGAACCGTCCCGCATTATTCAAAGGCTGCAAAGCTCCCTAAAGCCATAAAAAATCAAACATGCGAACGCCTTCCCCCATAGTTGAAAGAGACTGCGCGCTTACCGGCTACGAAAAAATCAAAAAAGAGCCTGCTTTTCAAATACAATACAAAACGTCGCCGGTCGATATCGATGCTTTGATCGCCCAAGCATGCAAAGACTACAAGAACAGAATCGTCGATCACAAAGCCGCGCAAACGCTCCGCTCTTTCAACATTGAAAAACCGGATGACATCCTCTCAAAATACGACTTTCTCAAGTTACTCGTCGTCGGCTATCTCAAAAAGGTTGAAGACAGCCCCCTCGGGGAAGTCATCGATTTCCTGACCGAGCTGTCCCATAAATATCCTCAAATCCTGCTCGACGAAAATCTCCAAAAAAGCATGCGGTCGTTTTCCGAAAATTTTCTGCCCCTCTCGGGCCCGCTTCGGCAAACGCTCATCGACAACGAAGACAACGTTATTCTTCTGGCCAAAACCCACCCGGAGCTAATTTCAATCGGATTAATCGAAACTGTGGCGGAAAAATTGGACGAAGGAATATGGTACAATCGTCTGGATCGGCATAAGCAACTCAAATACCTCATCTCTCATACGAGGAAAAACATAACGCCAGCGATATTCGAAAGCGTTCTTCTTTCCGTTATTATGGACAACGACTGGCGCGTCAGGGAGATAGCAACAGAAAGCTTCTGCGCGATCAAACATCGAGGTATAAAAAAAGACAATGCCTATCAGATGACTCTCAAGCTGGCGGAGTCCTGCAGATTTGCCAACTACGAACAAAAAAAACGAGCGCACGAATTGCTGAACGACGACATTTTCAAACAGCAACGCATAGCAAACTCAATCGACACGGACGCCCCGGGCAAACGGAAATCCCGCAGGCCATACACCAGCTTTTGGGAAATGGGCCCCAAATAACGCCCGGTTTTTCAGGCACTCTTTTGTACTCTTCACCAATGCCCGTACAAATCACTTCGCAGGAGTAAGAAACGGCTGAACCGTAACGGGCTTCTCTTCCGGCTTGGAAGCAGGCGCGACAACGGGCTTCTTCGGCGGAACAGAGACAGGAGCCAGCCCGGCGGCAGGAGACGGCTGCAAAGCCGGAACGGCCGACACGGCAGGAACCGGCGCCGCTGACGGAGCTCCGACAACGATGCCGGGATCCTTCTTGTCGTCAAGCGTCGTTACGGACTCTTTTATCTGAACTTCCGTAACCGGCTCAACCGTTGCCTTCTTTGGCTTAACGACTTTGGCCTTATTCGCGCTTTTCTTTTTCTTGGCAACGGCAAGTTTATCTTTCTTCTTTTCTTTCTTCACAGCCTTGCGAGCGAAAGAGCCCTTCAAGACACCGTCACGGCGGGCCTCGAAACTCGTACAACCGCTGATGCCCTGAAAAAATCCGCTAAAGTTCCCTTTAGGCGCATCGAAGCTGCCGACAACAACCGTGTTGTAGTAGCCCTTGGGACGGTTGAGCCACTTTCCGGGATTGATCAAAATACGCTTGGTCTCCTTATCGTACTGGCCATAGACCTCATACGACCCCTCAGGAACGGACGGATTTCTTTCCGTCGGATAGAACTCAAAAACGCCATTGAAGTTTTCGCCTTTGAACTTCTTGATGTTCAAAACAGCCCCGGTATACCCCTGATGCGTACAGGTATATCCGCCGGTCCATTTGCCAACAGGCGAAAATTTATCTGCAACGGCCTTCTTGCCTTTGCTCTTCTTCTTGAGAAGAAGCATGGTGCGCGGCGCCTTGGTTTCGTTAGGCAGAGAGAAAACCTCGACCGACGGAGACAACGCTTGGGTCGACGTCGCAACGGGCGCCGGAGCATTGGTTTCGCAAACGTTCAAAACAAGTCCGCGCTCACCGGCCGACCAGAGGAACATGAAATGGTTGGAAGGACGGTCGGCGATAAAGACAGTGATGTCTTTCGACTGGTTCCGCAGCATGGCGGGAGAAACCGTGTATCCAACGCCTCTCAGCTTTTCGACGGTGTCCTTGAAAATCCTGTTGACACGATCCTGCTCGCTACGATCCATGCGCCAGCCATAGGCCTCCATCTTGCCGCAACTGCGGCCAATTCCGCTGCTGACGGTTAAAAGGGCCATCTGGAAATTACGTTCGACAGGCAATTGGAAAGGCCGATCCTCGAAAGCGACGCCGGTCAAGGGCGACGACGGGGCCAATTGCAAATCGGCAGCACGAGCCTGCGAAAAAAAGCCTGCGGCCAAAAAGGCAAAAAGGGCGAAAAGGGAAAGGTTCAGGAACGTTTTTTTCATATTTGCTAATCCCGGCACGGACATGCGCGAATCGCGCGGAGAATCCCTCGCCACTATGCCGTCCAAAGGGCCATGAGGCAAGCGGGTATCTTGCAACAAAATCGGCGCTTTACCGATTAAGGTCAAGCGCCGATTTCTTATCTTGCAGACTATATGTTATTCGCCGATCGAGTTCAGATCGACCTTGACACCGGGGCCCATCGTCGAAGACAGGCTGATGCGCTTGACGTAAGTTCCC
>JAQUUS010000132.1 GCA_028693775.1 Alphaproteobacteria bacterium
CTACCGTGTGAAGGTAATGCTCTCCCGCTGAGCTACGCACCCGTTCCCAAACAAACCCGTTCGGGCGGATATCCACCATGTCCAGACAGGTTGACGCCAATAGCTTCTTTATGGCCTCAGGTCAAGAAAATCATAGAAAAAGCCGCCTTTTGCTTTCGCAAAAAGCGGCTTTTTTCCCTTCAAAAACGATCTTAGGCGAAGTATTGGCCGCCGTTGATCGCAAACGTCGCTCCGGTGGCAAAGCCCGCCTGATCCGACGCGAGGAACACGACCATCGCCGCGATTTCCTCGGCCTTGCCGAGACGCTTGACCGGGATCTTCTCCACGATCTTGCTCAGGATTTCGGGAGCAATCGCACGGACCATTTCCGTTTCGATATAGCCCGGCGCAATGGCGTTAACCGTAATGCCCTTGCTCGCGGATTCTTGCGCCAACGCCTTGGTGAAGCCCAAAATGCCCGCCTTGGCCGCGGAATAGTTGGTTTGCCCCGCCTGCCCGGACTGGCCATTGATCGAGCTGATGTTGACGATGCGTCCGAAGCCGCGTTCGCGCATTCCTTCGATCACGAGGCGCGACATGTTGAACACGGAATCGAGGTTCGTTTGCACGACGTCGTGCCAGTGCTTGGGGGTCGTTTTGTGCAAGAAGGCGTCGCGCGTGATCCCGGCGTTGTTGATGAGGACATCGACGGGCCCAACCTCTTCGACGATCTTCGCCACGGCTTCCTTGCATTCGTCAAAATTGCCGACGTCGAACTTGTAAGCGGGGATGCCTGTCTTTTCCGTGAACTTCTTGGCCGCTTCGTCGTTGCCGCCGTAGGTCGCCGCCACTTTATATCCCGCCTTGTCCAGCGCTTCGCATATCGCCGCGCCAATTCCACGCGTTCCACCGGTTACTACTGCCACTTTGGTCATTTCTGTCTCCGTTTAAATAAAGGGGAAAAAACATCGTTCGGACGCCGGGAGGCCGAAACCGCCCGGCGTCCGATCTCTGATTATCTCTCGACGCACATCGCGATGCCCATGCCGCCGCCGATACACAACGTCGCAAGGCCTTTCTTGGCATCGCGCTTCTGCATTTCGTGCAACAGGCTCACGAGGATACGGGCGCCCGACGCGCCGATGGGGTGGCCAAGGGCGACTGCGCCGCCGTTGACGTTGACCTTCGACGTGTCCCAGCCCATTTCCTTGTTCACGGCGCAGGCTTGGGCCGCAAACGCTTCGTTGGCTTCGATCAGGTCGAGATCGCCGACCTTCCAGCCCGCTTTTTCAAGCGCCTTGCGGCTGGCCGGGATCGGGCCCGTTCCCATGATCGAGGGATCGACACCCATGGTCGCCCACGACACGATGCGCGCCAACGGCGTGATGCCGCGCTTGGCCGCATTCTCTTCGGTCATCAAGACCGTCGCCGCAGCGCCGTCGTTGATCGACGAGGCGTTGCCCGCCGTGACCGTTCCGTCTTTCTTGAAGGCGGGCTTGAGCTTGGCCAAGCTTTCGAGCGTCGTTCCGGCGCGCGGATTTTCGTCCACTGACACCGTGACGTCGCCCTTGCGGCCCTTGATGACGACAGGGACTATTTCGTCTGCGAAACGACCGGATTTGATCGCCGCTTCCGCTTTCACTTGCGAAGCAACGGAGAATTCGTCTTGCATTTCGCGCGTAATGCCGAACTGCGACGCGACGTTCTCAGCCGTTATCCCCATGTGATAGTTGTTAAAAATATCCCACAGGCCGTCCTTGATCATCACGTCCGTCATTTCGGCGTTGCCGAGCTTCGTGGGCGTGCGCAAAAGAAGCGCATGCGGCGCAAGGCTCATGCTTTCCATGCCGCCCGCGACGACGATCGAGGCGTCTCCGGCCAGGATCGACACAAATCCGTTGGCAATGGCGCGAAGGCCCGAGCCGCAGATCTGGTTGACCGCATAGGCGGGACGATCGACGGGAATTCCCGAGTTTACAGCTGCATACCGCGCGGGACCCTGGCCCTGTGCGGCGCCTAAAACTTGCCCCAGAACGGTTTCGGAAACTTCATCCGGCGCCGTTTTGGCACGGTTTAACGCTTCTTTAATGCATATTGTTCCGAGCGATGAGGCCGGCAACGATGAAAGCCCGCCATTAAGTGTGCCGATGGCCGTTCTGACGGCTCCGGCAATTACAATAGATGATGCCATTTGAGTATCCTTAGATAAAAGGGAAGGAAGGAGCCGTTACACTAAAACTGCAAAAACAGTTGATCAAGATAGTAGAAGTGCAGCGCACAAGTTGCCCCGCGACGGTTCGGCCCACGGCACGCTCATATGCCCGATCCGGCCGCCAACCCCTCCCATTTCCTATTCATTTGACAAATCAAACTCACATATTAGATTCAAAGGAATCAATTTTGCAGAGGAGTGTGCGCTCATGACTGAAACGACCGTTACCCGCGCTCAATTAGCGGAAGCCGTTTATACCGAGGTTGGGTTATCGCGCAACGACTCGGCACAACTGGTCGATGAAATTCTCGAGAAAATCAGCGTCGCTCTGATCAAGGGCGGCTCGGTCAAGCTTTCCTCCTTCGGCAGCTTCCAGGTTCGCAGCAAGGGCGAACGCATCGGCCGCAATCCCAAGACCGGCGAAGAAGTTCCCATCAAGCCCCGCCGCGTTTTGATCTTCCGCGCAAGCCACGTCTTGAAGGACAAGATCAATCGCGCCCTCCTCGGAACCGCAAAGGGTGAAGCATGAACGAAGGGGTTAGCTCTTCCGCATCGACGCAAAGTTCGCCTTATTCGCTTTCGAACGAGTCGAAATCTCCAACGGCCTTCCGCACGATCAGCGAAGTTGCCGAAGGATTGGCCCTGCCTCAACACGTCTTGCGCTTCTGGGAAAGCAAGTTCCAGCAGATCAAGCCCTTGAAACGGGGCGGCGGACGCCGCTACTACAGGCCCGAAGACGTCAAGATCATCCATGACATCAAGGACCTTCTCTACAATCAAGGCTTTACCATTCGCGGCGTTCAGAAGCTCCTGCGCGAAAACGGCGCGGCTTCGCTTTCGCGCGCGGCTATAAACACGCCCCAGATTCCCTCTACCCTCCAGACGACCGCCCAGCAAACAGAGCCCGCTCTGTCCGCCAAAAAATACGCCCCTCCGTCGACGGACCTGTCGCCCGACAAGCGTCGCGAAATCGAAGGGCTTTTGGCCGAGCTGAAATCCATCCGCAAAGTTCTTCAACAAGGCGGATTCTAAGCTTCAAGGACATGGAAGTTGTTTGCGGAAATAATCCGCCAGCGTTCGTAATGTGCCTTCGGCGGAAAAATGCACGCCATACATCGCCGTCACGACAAGCAGGACGACGAGCAAAAACGTTTTCCATGACAGGCGTACCGTTTGGCCCTTCATGAAAACGCGCCAGCCGCTTAGCGTCACCGCTCCGCCGAGCGCAAGACCGGCGAGAACGTCGCTCGGCGTATGAACGCCGATCATGACTCGCGACGCGGCAATCAGGGCGATCAACGTTCCCGCTGCGATGTAGGGCACAAAGCGCCGCCAATCCGAAAACGCCCCCGACACAAAAGCCGCCAGAAACCCGTAGACCACGAACGACAGGGCGCTGTGCCCGCTGGGAGACTTGAGGCCGTATAAAATCGAGACATCTTCGCACCGGCTGAACAATGCAAATTTGGACAGGGCCAAAAGAACGACGGCCACAAAGAACGTGACTCCGACAGCCGCTGCCGCCCGCCGATGCCCGGAGATAAACAGGCACGCGGCCATGGTGAGCGCCAGAGCGCCCGTTACAGGATCGCTTCCGAATTTTGTGAGGGCGTGAGCCGTCCAGTGAACGAGGGGCGACATTTTATCCTTCTTCGTCTTGAGTAATTTTTTCCAGCCGCCAAACCGTCGCCGTCCGCACGTCCTTGTCTTCGAGATCGCGCGAGGTTGGGACTTCGTAGCTCGCCAGCTTTTGCAGGCCGCGCTCGGGAACGTAGGCCCGGCCCGGGTCTCCGATTAAAACCGGGATATCGGCTTCGACACATATACGCAGCCATCGCAGCAGCGTTGTGCTCATGGCCTGCTGGTAGCAGATATCGCCCGCAAAAATTGCGTCGGCATTACGGTATGGCCTGGCAAAATCGATTTGTTCGCATGTGCGGATGCTCACCGCGTTCAGCCCGGCGTTGAGGCCGCAGGCCTCAAGCGCAAGGCGGTCGATATCCACGGCCATCGCGCTTTTTGCGCCCGCCTTCATGGCGGCTATCGCGATCAGGCCGCTTCCGGACGCCAGGTCCAAAACCCTCCGCCCCGCTACGATCTCCGGATTGTCGAGAATATATCGCGCAACGCCCTGCCCTCCGGGCCAAGCAAACGCCCAAAACGGCGGCTGAACGCCGTCCTCACGCAGGGCTTCTTCGGTCTTTTGCCAGAGAGGCATGACCTCGGTCGCCAGATGCAACCTGAGTTCGGGAACGATGGCAGGAGACAGAACCTGCGTTTGCGCACGGATAAAATCTGCGGGGGCCTGCATGGGGGTGCTTGTCCGTTTTGCGCTATTTCAAAATTCGGCCGACAATGATCGCGCCGAGAACGATGAGGCCGAAATCCCGATTGGCTTTGAAGCGCCTCCAGCAATTTTCGGGGTCGTCGGGCTTCCACAAGACAAGCTGAACCGCAGCAAAGCATGATGCGACCAAGAGTCCCCACGCATAGCCGGGACCCATTCCATCGGGCTCGGCCCAGCCCGCCAAAGCCAAAAGGCCGATCGTTATTGCGTAGAACAGGGCGATCCAGCGCACCGATTTTTCTCCGAACAAAAGCGCCGTTGATTTTATGCCCATCGCAACGTCGTCGCGCTTGTCCTGATGCGCGTAGATGGTGTCGTAGGCCAGCGTCCACGAAACGCCCGCGAGATAGGCGAGGATATGGGTCAGGTCGAGGAAGCCCTGCGTCGCCGTCCCGGCCATCAGGACGCCCCAGTTGAACGCCAGCCCGAGAAACAACTGCGGCCACCACGTTATTCTTTTCATGAGCGGATAGGTCATCACCAGCGCCAGCGATACGACGCCGAGGATGATCGTCGCACGATTGAACATAAGCAAAATCAGCAGGCCGAGGATCAGCAAAAAGCCCAGAAACAGAAGCGCCTGCGTTAGGGTCACCTCTCCGCTGGCAAGCGGGCGCAGCTTTGTCCGCTCGACCCCGGCATCGAGATGGCGGTCGTAGATATCGTTCACGACGCATCCGGCGCCGCGCATCACGAT
>JAQUUS010000133.1 GCA_028693775.1 Alphaproteobacteria bacterium
GGATGGGATGCGTTGGGGCCGAGCGGCAAAAGGCCTTTTCCGAAAAAATGCAGACTCTGGCCCACGCCATGACCCTGATGACCGGGCTTAAAGCCTCTCCAAACAAGCTTTGCTCAAAAGGCGTCCACGTCAACGCGGACGGGGTTGTCAGGTCGGCCCTTGAGCTGATTTCGCACGCAAATATAACAATTTCCGAGTTAAAGACCGTTTGGCCGGAGTTGGAGCAAATTCCGTCCCAAATAGCCACACAGCTGGAAATCGAGGGAAAATACGCCGGTTATTTGGACAGGCAGGAAATAGACATTCGCGCCTTCCAAAAGGACGAAAGCCTGGCCCTCCCCGCAGATTTGGACGTCGAAGCCATTGGGAGCCTGTCTACCGAAATCAAGCAAAAACTCAAGCAGGTGCGGCCTGAGACCTTGGGGGCAGCGGCGCGCATTCCGGGAGTGACCCCGGCGGCGGTGATCGCTCTATTGCGCTATGTCAAAAGGAAAGAAAGTATTATAGAGTAGGCATTCAGGAGGCCAATATGGACCAATGCCCGGAATTAGAAGCATTTTTTGCCGATACAGTCGTTCCGTATGAAACTAAAAGAAATCTTTTCAGATACAGGGATCTTTTGGTGGAGTGGAATGATCGAATCAATCTGGTCGCGAAAAGTACGCTTCCGGATATAGCTACGCGCCATTTTCTCGATAGCGCCCAGCTCATGAGCTATATCCCCGAAACGGCCCTGTCGCTGGCCGATATGGGGGCCGGGGCGGGATTTCCAGGTCTTGTCCTCGCCATTCTTGCCAAGGGGCAGGGCAGGAAGCTCAAGGTGTATGCCATCGAAAGCATCGGCAAAAAAGCGGACTTTCTTCAAGCCGTCGTAGACGATCTTGGCTTGAACGTCGAGGTGCGCCGGGAGCGTGTCGAAAACATTCATGACCTGAAAACCGACGTGATCGCCGCCCGCGCGCTCAAAGCCCTTCCCGATCTGTTGAAATATGCTAACGGATTGATGAAAAAAGGAAGTTTTTGTTTGTTTTTGAAGGGAAAAAGCCTTACCGAAGAATTGACAGAGGCTCAAAAATATTGGACATTCGATCAAGAAATTCATCAAAGCCGGAGCGATGATTCCGGTCAGATCCTTATTGTAAAAAACCTTCGACGCGGACGCTCAACCCACAGATGACCTCACCTTGCCGCATCATAT
Organism: Alphaproteobacteria bacterium; assembly: GCA_028693775.1. GTDB lineage: Bacteria > Pseudomonadota > Alphaproteobacteria > UBA9219 > UBA9219 > CAIXLI01. The sequence continues at coordinate 1,199 of JAQUUS010000133.1, forward strand.
CCGTCGTCAATCAAAAGGGCGGCGTTGGAAAAACCACCACGACAGTCAATCTCGCTACGGCGCTTGCCGCTGTCGGAAAGCGCGTGCTGGTCGTCGATGCCGATCCGCAAGGCAACGCATCGACCGGGCTTGGCTTTGTTCGCGCCGAAAGAGGCACCGGATGTTATGAGTTGATGTTCGATGGCATGGCGGTCGAAGATGTAGCCAAGCAGACCCTTGTCCCGAACCTGTCGATCATCACGTCCTCTGCGGATTTGGCGGGAGCCGAAATTCAGCTCGTGACCATCGATCGCCGGGAGTCCCGCATGAAGGACGCGCTCGATAGAAGCTCCAAGGATTACGACGTTATTTTTATCGACTGTCCTCCGTCGCTGAATCTCATTACGCTGAATGCGCTTGTCGCATCTCAGGCGATCATTATTCCGCTTCAGCCCGAATTTTATGCGCTTGAAGGCGTTTCGAGCCTTTTGCAAACGGTCGAAGCTGTGCGGTCACGTTTTAATCCGGGGCTTGAAATACAAGGCGTCATCCTGACCATGTATGACCGTAGAAACAGCCTGTCTGACGCTGTTGCGAGCGATGTTCGCGCCTACTTCGGCGACAAGGTTTACGAAACGATCATCCCGCGCAACGTTCGCGTTTCCGAAGCGCCGTCTCACGGGAAACCCGTATTGCTCTACGATCTCAAGTGCAGCGGTTCGCGCGCCTACATGCAGTTGGCCAGCGAAGTTCTGAAGCGGGAATTTGGACTAAAGGGCTCCGACGAGGACTCTCTGCGGTGCGCATCCAACGAATAATAAATTAGAATCATTCTAAAGAGGAAAAAAGATGAGTTCGTCTTCGACAAAACCTTCTCCGCTCGGCCGTGGCCTTTCCGCTTTGCTCGGCGATGTCGACGCGTCCTATCAGCCTGCCGACAAAGGACCCCAGAGGCAGGGCGTTCCCGGCCTGACGCGCATGCCCACGTCGTGGCTGCGTTCCGGAAAATATCAGCCGCGCCAGCATTTCAACGAAGAAGCGCTTCGGGATCTGTCGAATTCGATCAAGGAACGCGGCATTCTGGAACCCCTGCTTGTCCGGCCGCTTCCCGGCGCGAAAGACAGCTACGAAATCGTTGCGGGCGAACGCCGCTGGCGCGCCGCGCAAATGGCGTCCTTGCATGACGTTCCCGTCATGGTTCGCGAGCTTTCCGATCGCGAGGCGATGGAATTCGGCATCATCGAAAACGTTCAGCGCGAGGACCTGTCGCCCATCGAAGAGGGCGAGGGCTACAAGCGCCTGATCGAGGAGTTCGGCCACACACAGGAAAAACTGGGACAGATTGTCGGCAAGAGCCGTCCCCATATCACCAACATGCTTCGCCTCCTGACGCTTCCCCGGCCGGTTCAGGATATGATCGAAGACGGCCGCCTGACCTCGGGCCATGCCCGGGCGCTCGTTCCGACAAAGGAACCCTTGAAGCTGGCGCTCGAAGTCATCAAAAAAGGTCTTAATGTCAGGCAAACCGAAACGCTGGCCAAGAAAAACCAGGACGCTCCCGAGGTTCACAAAAAGAGGGTAAACCCCGAAGAAAGCGCCGATGTTTTGGCTTTGGAAACGGAACTGGAAAAAGTAATTGGCCTGAAGGTCAAAATTGCGACCAAGGGAAAGGCCGGAACGTTAACTTTATATTATACAGACCTGGACCAACTTGACGACATTATTAAGAGGCTGAGAGGCTGACCTGATCGGCAGTTTTTTCATGGAATATTGAATCTGTCTGAAAAATCAGGCAAAATCTGGCCTCTTTTCAAATAGGGATGCGTGACGAGCTATGAGTAATCAGCAAGGCGGCGAACCGGGAATGCTCCTGGTGATGATCTTCGTCCTATTGACGATCCTCGCTTGGGTGTTCTGGTGGATGACCGGAGATTTTTGGCTCGACCACGTTTTGCGCTGGCTTCGTTACGGTGAGCTGTGGATCGTCAATCAGTTTTCGCATCAATACGATTCGTGCCTTGGATTCTTGCGCCATGCGGAACTCAAAACCATGGATCCTTCGCCGCATGCAATCAAATATGCAAACGACTGCTTTGGCCGCGAATATCTCGTGACGCTTCCAAGAGAAAATCTGCTGAATTACTATCAGCTCTCACTGTCCACAATTGCACTGCTTGGCGCCGCTGTCGAAGAATATTACAGATGGCCGATGTTCGCTGCCCTTCTTTGGGTCGGGTTGTACGGGGTGATCTTCTCGCCGCGCTACAAGTTCATGACAAAGCATTCGCTCGAAACCCTGATTGCCACGCAAGCCAAAATGTGGCCGATCATCTCTCCCATTGTAAAACTGAACCCGTCCAAATCGGGCCGGATTCTGGGCGATGCCGTTCCGGAAAAGCTTCCTGCGTTTGCCGAGTCCCTTTCGCCGGAAGAATGGATTTCGTGGAACCGGATTCCGCTCAACAACGGAATTCCCGAACGAGATGCGGTGCGCCGCGCGTTTATCCAGCAGCTTGGTCCTCGCTGGAACGGTATCGATACCCTTCCGATACACATGAAGGCTCTTCTTGCCGCCTTTGCTCTAAGGGGCGCCCAGAAGCGTGAAGAAAGCGATGCGTTTCTGGGCCGAATGTCCGAAGCGTGGTCGCCCGAAAAAGGATTTCGTCCGGACGGGGATCTGCGTTCCGAAATCAAAAAGATTCTCAAGAACCCGGATCAGGGCGGCAAGCTCGTTCCTGTCATGGATCGGCATGCCTGGCGCACAACCGCAATGCTTGGTGCGTTGAGCTGGGCGCGGAACAACGGCGGCGTTTTGGCTCCTGCGGCCTTTTTGTGGCTGCGCGCCGAGGATCGTTCCTTGTGGTATCCGCTCAACAACCTCGGGCGCCGCGCGTATCACAGCGAAGGCGCGGGTGCGATGTCTCACTATATGGCCGAGCTGTCCGCAAAGAAGCCTTTGCCTATTCCGCGCGTGGATACGGCGGTCGTGACTCTGAACACCTATCTGCACGATCCCGACAAGCGCAGCGTTCCCATTCCGCCGCGCGAAGACACCAAGAAAGCCTAGGCGGTTTCGAACAAAGAAAAGGCCCGCATCCGGCAAGGAGGCGGGCCTTTTTACTAAAGAGCTTATGCTTATCGACGCGCGCCCATCAACGAAAGCATGAACTGGAACGCGTTTACAAAGTTCAGATAAAGCGACAGGGCGCTAAAGACCGCCATTTTTTCGTTCGCTTCCGTTCCGAAGGATTCAGTGTATGTGTGCTTGATCCTTTGAACGTCCCACGCCGTCAGGCCCGAGAAAACGAAAACGCCGACGATTGAGACGACCCATTGCAGCATGGGGGCCATCAGAAACAGGTTGACGACCGAAGCAATGATGATACCGAAAACGCCCATCAAAAGGAACGAACCGAAGCCGGCAAGATTGGCTTTTGTCGTATAGCCCCAAAGACTCATGGCGCCGAAGGTTGCCGACGTCACAAAGAATGCGCGAGCGACGCTGGCGTCCGTGTAAGCGAGGAATATGGCTCCCATCGAGAGGCCCATGGTTCCGCAAAACAGAAAGAACAAGGTTCTTAGGCCGTTGAGGCTGATGGTGTTCAGTTTGAAGTTCATGACCATGATGAAGCCGAGCGGGGCGATGGCCAAAACCCACCGAAGCGGCGATCCGAACAAAAGACCGGCCAGCGAAGAGTGTGCCACAATCCAGGCAAGGACGCCGGAAATGGCGAGGCCGCCGCCCATGTAGGCAAAAACGCGTTGCATATGCGTCCGCAACCCGGCGTCAAGCGCGACGCGGTCAAGACCGGCGATGCCGGAACGTAAAAAGGGATCTGTCATAAAGGTCCTCCAGTTCGATAATATCCAAAGGGAATATGTGCTTTGTGTGGCGCAAATTCAACAGCAAACGGATTTCTCGATAATGCCTTGAAAACACAAAAAGACCGGGTTTCCCCGGTCTTTTTGTCCTGACAAAGTCAGGCTACGGCTTGTTTGTCTTTCATCAGGCGTTCGATTTCGTCTTTGATGCCAAGTTTGA
>JAQUUS010000134.1 GCA_028693775.1 Alphaproteobacteria bacterium
GTCAAAAGACCGGCCGTCAGCATAGCAAAAACTTCGAGCAAAAGATGTCCGGCCAGCATGTTTCCGAAAAGACGGAGCGAGAGGCTGAAAGGGCGGACCGAAAAAGAAAACATCTCGATGACGGCCATGACCGGCAGAGCGAACGCAGGGGTCCCCTTCGGAACGAAAACCTTGACGAAGGAAATACCGTGGCGAATGAAACCGCTGACGATAATGACGGTAAAGAGGCAAAGAGAAAGCGTCAGATTGCAAATGACGTGGCTGGTGACCGAAAGCGAGTCCGGAATGAGGCCCGTCAGGTTTGCAAAGAAGACGAAGGAGAAAATCGAAAAGATAAAGGGGAAGAAAGGTCTTGCGTGCTCGCCGGCGTTGCCCTCGAGGACGTTGCCGACAAGATTATAAAGGGTCTCGCCGAACATTTGCAGTCGTCCCGGAACGACGGCCTTCGGGCGAATGGCGAGAGAAAAGAAAATCGCAGCGCTCAAGACGGAAATAAACATCCACAACGAAGACGTTGTAAAAGCGATCGGATGCCCCGCTACGGAAAAGAGCGGTTCAGTCATGCGATGGACTTCAAAAACCTCGAAGATTGATGCCATGCTATCTGTTCCTCGACTACCTTATTCGTTCTCCGGAGGATCCTTGGTCTGGAGGACTTTCCAAACGCCCAGAATACCGGAAATAAAACCAAGCACCACCATCGCCACCAGGCACCAGGGAGCCGAATCGAACGCTCGGTCCAAAAGAACTCCCAGAATGACGGAACCGATCAGAGTACCAGCAAAATCGTATCCGGCATTGCGCCATGGACTCGATTCGACTTTCTTCTTCGGCTTCGTCTCCGCCTGACGGATACGCTCGGATAACCTATCGAGTTTTTCTCTATCTGAACTCATCTTTCATCCAAGCGCGAAACTCGGCGCAAACTAAGGAAGAGCTCAGGCCAAGTCAAGTGATTACGGCAACATAAGGGCAGCTTTTTTATGCCCCGAAAGGCCGAAAGGGAGGGCAGCGGGGCGGACGGGAACGAGGGGCGTCAAAAAAACCGCGATTATATTGATTTTAATGCGTTGTGCAGTGCGGAAACGTTTTTTTTGGCGCGCCCCGTTAAAGAGGCTTGTTTTCCGGCGGTTTGGAAGCCGAAGCCCCCCTCTTCGCCTCGTTTCGAAGGGCGACGCGGGCCTCTCTGGTCCGTTTTTTCAAAATAACGGACCCCGCATACTTCACCAAACTGCGCCAGGGCATAGAATCAGTACTGCCTGAAGAAGAATAAGTATCGAGCTTGTTGCGAGTCTCTTTTTTCAAGGAAAGATATATAGAGGAGGCCTTATATTCCTCCAGCCAACCGCCGAGCGACAAAAGAGAGCCGACGATTTTGGCCTCTCTCGAAGGATCGGGAATCTGCGCAAAAATACAATCGAGTGTTTTCTCCGAAGGAAGCCAGTCGATCGGCGTCATAAACGCAAGCACAGAAAGGTTTTCCATACGAACGAGTTTTTTGTTGAGCACCTTTTCGTCGGTCGAAGAGCCGAGAAAATATTCGATATCCGAAAGATTGAACTGGCTCGTAATTCCATAAAGCGCGTGAACCAAAATAAACGGCTGTTCCTTCACATCGCGAAGCGCATTCAATTCGGGATTCAACTCGGCGAAGGAATCGAAAATCCCGCGCAACCTTTCAACGCCAGCCTTGAGCTTTTCCTGCGAACCGTTGTTGAAAAGCAAAAGTTCGAGAAGAGGATCCATCTCGGCCTCGATATCGGCATAGGATCGCCCGCCGGGAGTCTTCCATGGCGTGTGAATGCCCGTCAGTCCCGAAAGTTGCTCGAACTGAAAAGACGGCGAGCTATATATTTTCGGCATCCCGTACATGAGAATAAATAAAAGAATAGTTCAACAATGATCCGAGTTTAGAGGATATTGATGAAAAAAAGAATAAAATGATCGAAAATAAAGCCAATTACAGGCCCCAGCGCATTGCGCCCGAAGGAAAAAACGAGCAAAATTGGGCCCGCGACTCAAGACGCTGTACGACACAACGGGGGGAGACATGACCGCAAACAATGAATTACTCGCCGCTTTCGTAGCAACCGCCATCATCACAACCGCAGTAATGCTTCCAACCCTCATCCGCCTTGCCGAAATGAGAGTAGCGCTCAAACGGGACGAAAAAGAAATAGCCGCCGCCCAAAAAAGAATTAGAACCGCCGACCCGCCGCAAGTTCCGAAACCGTATCCTCCACCGAAGCAAAACGCCCCGCGTCTACGTTTGCCATCGGCAAAGCCCTCACCGACCCAAGAATGGAAAAGATAATGAAAGCCCGAATTCTGATTTCCCTGAGCCTGTTGACGCTGCTGACCCTGAGCGCGCCGGCCTCCGCCATGAACCGAAAGGAGCTGTCGATCCTGACGTTGAAGGCCGAATCGGGAGACGTGCAAAGCCAGTTCATCATCGGAGGCCTGTTTCGCGAAGGAAAAGAGCTGCCGCTGGACTACGCCAAAGCCGTAAGGTGGTATACGCGCGCAGCGAACAAGGGGTATGCCCCCGCGCAAATCATGCTGGGCTATGCCTATGAGCTCGGGCAAGGCGTATCGCAAAATTCGTTCACAGCGGCGGATTGGTTCCGCAAAGCTGCGGAGCAAGGAAACGCCGCCGGGCAATCGGCCCTGGGAGACGCCTATCATCTGGGCCGTGGCGTCGTAAAAGACGACGCCGAAGCCCTCAAATGGCTATCGATGGCGGCGACGCAAGACGTCCTTCCGGGCAACATGGCCAAGTTCAAGCTGGGAGAAATGTACGCGCAAGGAAAGGGCGTCCCCAAAGACATGGCCGAAGCGGTGAAATGGTTCTATCTCGCAGCGAGCAAAGGCTTCCCGCCCGCCAAGGCGGTCATGGTCAAACTGAAACGCGCCGTTTCGGCGAAGGATATGGCCGAAGGCAAAAAGCGCGCGGCATCGTTCTACGCCCTGCCGCCGATTCCGCTGCCGCAGAGCGGCGACGCGCAATAAAAAGCCTCAGGACGACAAAACCTTGGCGCGCTTGGCGGCGGCCGACATGGCCGAGAACATGACTTTCGGCAACGCCTTTTCATCGAGCAAAATCTTGAGCGCCGCAGCGGTGGTCCCGCCCGGGCTGGTAACGGCCTCGCGCAAATCCGAAGCGGACTCCTTGGCAACGCTGAGCAAAGCGCCGCTGCCGATAACGGTCTGACGTGCGAGCTTCAACGAAAGCTCTGCAGGCAATCCGAGTTTTTCCCCGGCCTTCGCCATAACCTCGACAAGAGCGAAAACATAAGCAGGCCCGCTGCCCGAAACGGCAGTCACGGCATCGATCAAAACCTCGTCATCGACCCATGCGACATCGCCCACAGAGCGAAGAATGGTATCGCAAACCTTGCGCTGCTCCGACGAAACGGCGCCGTTGGCAATGGCGACGCTGGTGCCCATGCCGATGCAAGCCGGAAGGTTTGGCATGGCGCGCACGACGGGCTGGGCGAAACTGCCCAAAATCTCGCCGATGCGTCCGAGAGTCTGGCCTGCAGCGATAGAAAGGAAAACGCTGTCCCGATAGCCCTTATAAAGAGGAAGAACGTCTGCCATATGCTGAGGCTTGATGGCGAGAACGATAACGTCCGGGCGATAAAGCGGATCGATTTTGTCGAACGAAGAAATCCACAAGACATTTTCCGCGACCCTGATGTTGTCCGGAAAAGGAGCAGGATCGATTACAACGATCTGATCGGCCTTCTGAACGGTCCCGCGCAGAAACGCGCCGCCCATCTTACCGCAACCGACGAATAACAATTTAGACATGTAAAAAAACCCTTGAAAGTCCACCGAACGTCCCGCCCCCCCGGAATCCGCGCGGCATTCGCCCCCTCTTGCGCCGCAAGGAACGCGACACAAAAAGAACGCCGTCAGGATCAAGACACAGGCAAGGGATCAAGCATAGAGGCGCGGGCATTTCAAGCAAGATCGCCAGCGCGCCCCGGAAGCCGCGAGCGCCCGCTGCGAGGAATTTCGTGATATTTCTTCAGGTTAGAAGCTACTGTGCCAAGGGAAAAATATTTACCCGGCGCGCAGGGTCACCCGAAAATGATGCTCAAGTAGTCAACCTTGCCGGTCGAGGGCCTTTCGGGCCGTTCAACGGCGAGTTCAGGATACTTGGTCTTGAGAACCTCCGCGTTCACCATTGCCAACCCCCTGATATAGGACGACTCATCGTCGCAAGCATCCTTGACGCATTTCAAAACCACGGCATCGACAAGGTCGCCCCTGTGATGCAACGCGGCGTTCACGATGTTTTGCGTCAAACTGCGGCATTGTCTGAATTTAGAGGTGCTCCCGTCGATAATCACGCGGTTCAAGAGTTCCGCATCGAGTTCTTTTCCGTCCTGCGACGTCGCCTCGCAAATAACATGCATCGCGCGACCGCGAATGTAATAGTCCGGATCGTCCCGGCTGATAGCCTGAACGCGTTTCAAAGCCTTGTTGTCGAGCATATCCGTCCGACCGGCCAACTCCAGAAGCGTATTCATCGCCATGCAACGGAAATCCGCCGCGGGATCGGTCTTCCCCAATGTCCGCCGCTCGGAAACAAAGCCGAGGGAAGTCCTGACTTTTGCCTTGGTTTCGGAAATCCTGGCAAAGGCCGCAGCAAGGCTCTTTTTGCTCTGGCTGAGCTCGATCTCCGACAAAAGCTGCTCCACCCACTCGCTTTTTCTCAAATCGGCACGTTGCTGAACGATCGCGCCGAAAACAGGCCGCGCGGATACATCTCTCAAACCAAAAGACTCGAAAACCGACCTCATCGTTTTCTGAACGGGAGCTTCGCCGTGATCGCGTCCGCCGGTGCGCGACAAATCGTACAAAGCGTCTACGGTTTCCTGCATCGCGAACTGCGGCGCAATGCGAAGAAAAAACTCCAGCGACCTCATGGCCACGCCGCTGCCGCATCCCTCGCCCGAAAGAGCCTCAGCCGCCGTGTTTTGAAAAACGTCTTTGTCGAGCAGATCGTTTTTGAAACTGATCAGTTGTCCGAGCTCGCCATAAAGCTCGATCCGTTCGCCTTCCGAATCCGTCTTCGCGACAAAAAGCCGGTTCCTGATCTCCTTATAATAACGTGCCGCCCCCTGAGCCAGGAC
>JAQUUS010000135.1 GCA_028693775.1 Alphaproteobacteria bacterium
CAACTCCAAATGGAAATCCTGCCGGAGCAAAATTCCGGAGAGATCATCCACCGCCATGGGTTGAAGATAGCCTCGGCCTTCGAACCGGCCTCCGAACTCTGCGGAGACATCTGGGGCATCCAAAACATCTTTCCCCAACAAACGGCAATATGGCTCGTCGATTTTTCCGGACACGGAATGCCAGCCGCGCTCAATACGTTCCGGCTTCACGCCTACCTGAAAGACAACACCCCCGAAACGGCAAGGCCCGGCGAATACCTGTCGCGGCTCAACGACAAGCTTTTGAATCTCCTGCCGCGGGGACAGTTCGCATCGATGTTCTACGGGATCATATGCCAGCAAAGCCACAGGCTGTTCTATGCCCGTACATGCATGCCCGATCCGCTGATCCTCCACAGGTCGACCGGAAAAGTCGATAAACTGCTTGGACACGCCCCGCCTCTGGGGATCGGAATGCATCTTTATCCCACGCAGGAAATTCCTCTGGCGATTGACGACGTTTTAATTCTCTATAGCGATGCGCTGATTGAAACGACGAACGCCGCAGGCGGAACGCTGACGGAAGAACATCTTATAGAGCTCATCGAAAAGAACGCGATGTCCGATGTCGCCGAAATCAAGGACGTCCTCCTGAACCGTTTCAAGAGCTTCACCGGAAACGAACTTCGGGACGATCTCACCATCGTCGTATGCGCAAAGGGGTAATCTTGCCGAATCTGGAAACACGAAACCTTGTCCTCAAAACGCTCGACGAAGTGCCGGATGTTTCGTCTTTGCTGGCCAGGCATCTTCCGGACCCTCTCAAATTCAGGGTCGGGCTCTACGAACTACTGGTCAACGCCATCGAGCACGGCAACCTCGGACTCGGCTACGAAACAAAGGCGGCGCTGCTCCGGCACGGCGAATGGGAGAGGGAAATCAAGCGCCGCATGTCCCTGCCCGAATATCGGAACCGAAAAGTCGACATCTCCATTGTCCGCAACCACCGCCTGTGCTGCATCGAGATTTCCGATCAGGGCAAAGGGTTTTGCTGGAAAAAATATATGGATCGCATCGACTGCGGGCCTACGCCCAACGGGCGCGGGCTGCTCATTGCCAAAAACTGCGGTTTTCAACGCATCTCCTTCAACAGAGCCGGAAACAAGGTTACCTGCGTCGCAACCGCCCAAACGAGCTGAAAATCGCCATTTTTGGCCTCTTTTGGGGCCGAAAGGCCCCTTTTTCATGATTTGAATCTTGCTTTTTATAGCCGCTGGGATAGGCTGCTCCGGCTTTAAGAAGGTAGCCCGCGCTATTAACCAGGCCGGGACAATAAATTCGCGTGCGGATCGAGGGAGTTACAAGAAAAACATCAACTTCTCGATGAGCTTGAGCAAGGTTTGGCGGGCGTGGCGGAACTGGTAGACGCGCTGGGTTTAGGTCCCAGTGACCAAAAGTCGTATGGGTTCAAGTCCCTTCGCCCGCACCATTTTTCGAATGCGATCCATTTGAAAAATGAACCCCTCTGGCGTACAAGGGCGAGCCTTTGGATAATTTAAACAAGGAAAAAAGAGATCATGGCTGACGTTAAAGTTCTAAAAGAAGATGGTTTGAATCGCGAATTCTCGATCGTCGTAGCGAAGCAATCGATTGACGAGCGGAAAGAACTTCGACTCGCCGAAATCGGCAAGACGACCAAGATGCAAGGGTTCCGCCCCGGCAAGGTTCCTCCTGCCCTCATCAAGCAGCACTACGGCAAGGAAGCCTACGCCGATGCCTTGGACAAAGCCGTGTCGGGCGCCATCGAAACGATGCTGACGGACCGCAAACTGCGTCCCGCGACACAGCCCAAGATCGACTGGGTCAGCGCCGAAGAAGGCAAGGACGTTGAATTCAAAGTCGCGTTCGAAGTCCTCCCCGAAATCAAGGTAAAGGAATTTGACTCCATCGCGCTTGAGCGCCCCGTTGCCGAAATCGAAGCCGCGAAGATTGACGAAGCCATCGTCAGGATCTCGAAGAGAATGCGCGAACCCGAAGCCGTCTCCGAAGACCGCGCCGCCAAGATGGGCGACGTCGTCGTAATCGACTTTGACGGCAGCGTGGACGGCGAGAAGCGCCCCGGCATGAAGGGAGCGGATCACTCGCTCGAGCTCGGCTCCAAGTCGTTTATCGACACCTTCGAAGACCAACTGGTCGGCTGCAAGACGGGCGACAAGAAAACGATTTCCGTCACCTTCCCGGCCGACTATCACGCAACGGAACTGGCCGGAAAGAAGGCCGAGTTCGACGTCGAAATCAAATCCCTGCGTCAGCACAAGCCGGTCGAATTCAACGACGCGCTCGCCAAGGAGCTCGGCCTGCCCAGCATTGACAAGCTGCGCGAACGCATCCGCGACGATATGGACACAAACTACAAAGGCCTCAGCCGCTCGGTGATGAAGCGCGCCCTGATGGACAAACTGGCCGACGCCTATACGTTCCCGGTTCCGGCCAGCCTTCTGGAGGTGGAATTTGACAACATCTGGAAACAAGTCGAAGACGCGAAAGCCAAGAACGATCTCCCCGAAGAGGATAAAAAGAAGAGCGACAAGGAATTGCGCGAGGAATACCGCGGAATTGCCGAGCGCCGCATCCGCCTCGGGCTCCTGCTGGCCGAAGTCGCGACGCTGGACAAAATTGCGGTTACAAACAACGAACTGCGCAACGCTCTGATGGCGGAAGCGCGCCGTTATCCCGGACAGGAAAAAGCGGTCTTCGAATACTACACGAAAACGCAGGGAGCGATGGAGCGCATCCGCGCCCCCATCCTCGAAGAGAAGGTCATCGACCACATCATCGGCAAGGCCAATATTACGGAAAAGAAGGTCTCCGTGGACGATCTGGTCAAGCTGGCCGAAGAAGTCTAAGCCAAACGCCATCAACGAGGGCCGCCCTTCGGGGCGGCCTTTTGTTGTCCGCCCTTAGCGCGGTAAAACGCAAACGCATGGCCTGAACGTCCGCCACCCGGAAACGGCAAAAAAAGGAAGCGCCCGCCGCCGGGCCCATGAAAAACTTTCCCCCGAAGGCAAGAAATGCCAGAAGCCCCACCAGGCCCCCGCCATAGAATCATTGATAATCAAGCCCCTACAGGTTTGGCATAGGCGTTGCTTCTATCCCCTTGAAAATTTTCCGCGCCCGAAGCCGGGCCGGACCAACAAAGGGGTATCGCAATGTCATCACTTTTCGCAGCCTTAGGCGTGGCAGTCTCCGGTCTCAGCGCACAGTCCCAAGCCATCGGCAACATCTCCGACGACTTGTCCAACGCAGAAACGACCGGATACAAAAGCATCGGCACCAGCTTCTCAAACCTGGTGACGGCCTCAAGCGCCACCAACAACAGCCCGGGCGGCGTGAGCGCGAAACCGAGCTACCGGAACGACGTTCAAGGCAACATCTCCACGACGGAAACGTCGACCAACCTTGCCGTTTCCGGCCAAGGCTTTTTCTGCGTCACCTCGATGGTGCAGGACTCGTCAGGCAACACCGTGGAGACGGGCAACACCTACTACACGCGCGACGGATCGTTTGCGACCAACAAAGACGGCTATCTCGTGAACAGCTCCGGCTACTACCTCGAAGGCTACGAAATTGTCGACGGAACGACCAACACGACAGCAGTCGAACCGATCCAGATTTCGTCGGTTTTGGGCAATCCGCAAGCGACAACGACCATCAACTATGTCGCCAACCTCCCGCTCGGAGCTTCGGACTATACCTCCTCGGCCTCGACCATCGACGTCTACGATACGGGCGGCGCAACGCACCAGGCGAGTATCACATGGGCGACGACAGACGAAGTTAACGTTTGGGAAGCAACGGTGACGGTCGAAGACGGCGGCGGCGACGACGGATCGGGCACGCACACGAACCTGTCGTATCAAGGCGTCTTCCGGGTCACCTTCAACTCGAGCGCGCCGACAGGCACAATCGAATCGATGGAAGGCCTATCGGCGGGATATTATGACGCGGACGGCAATGAGATTTCCACAGCCGACCTTCCGAGCGCGTCAACGAACACCGCCGGAGAACCGGCAACGATATCGTTGACGAACCTTCTGTTCCCCGGAACAGCGGTCCAAACAATCGACATCGATTTTGGCTCCTACGCCGAGGCGACGGGCCTGACACAATATGCGAACTCCAGCTCTACGGTGTCCGTGTCGTCGATCTCTCAGGACGGCCTCCCCCAAGGCTCGTTCAGCAGCATCGACATCGACTCGAACGGAATCGTTTCGATCAACTATACGAACGGCAGTACGCGCAAAATCTACCAGATCCCGCTTGCGATGTTCAATTCGCCGGACAACCTCCAACGTGTGTCGGGCGGCGTCTTCACGGCGACTCTGGCCTCGGGCGAGGCGCAAAAATACACCGCCGGATCGAACGGCGCCGGAACGTTCTCGAGCAGCGCGCTCGAATCGTCCACAGTCGATATCGCGAACGAATTCACGACCATGATTCAGTCGCAGCAGGTCTATTCGGCCAACGCCAAGGTGGTGTCGACCGTCAACAGCATGTTGAACACGATCATCCAGGCGGTCCAGTAATCGAGGTCCGTTGGCGAAGCCTCTTATCCAAGGGGCTTCGCGGCGGAAACAGGAGTAGTCCATGTCGCTATCAGGCGCACTTACCGCTGCACTATCCGGCCTGCACGCCAGCACGGCTGCGGCGCAGATTATTTCGAGCAACATTTCGAACTCGCAAACGGACGGCTACACGAAAAAATCAGTACAGTTGTCGGCGGTCGTTACGGGAACGAACGGCGGCGGTGTCGAAATCACAGGATATTCGAGAACGACGGATACCGTGCTGTCGGCCACGCTGAACGCAGCAACGACCACATCGTCCTACTACAGCACGCAAAACAGCTATATGAGCCAGGTGCAGGCGATTCTGGATTCGACCAGCAACCCTCCTGCGCTATCGGACGATTTAAGCGCCTTTCAGGCGGCCTGGACGGAATTCGCCGCAAGCCCGAGCGACGAAACAATCGAAAAAACGGTTATCTCGGCGGGTCAAAAGCTTGCAAACACGATCAACAACATTGCCGAACAAACGGCAACGCTGAAAAGCTCGGTCGAAGACGGTTTTCTGACATCGATTGCGGAGCTCAACGC